>QKIM01000293.1 GCA_003249585.1 Deltaproteobacteria bacterium | reverse complement strand
TGAGCTGGTCGAACCAGGCGACGGCGACGCGCTCGTCGGAGAAGTGGTCCTGGGAGACGAAGAGCCCCGAACCCTCGGGCCAATCGCCCAGGGGGGCGTCGACCTCGGGATAGGGATACTCGCTGCTGGCCACGGTCACGTAGGTCCAGTCCGCGGAGGAGGCGGGCACAGGCACCGTTGCCTGGGCGTAGCGCACCTCGCTCTGCAGGGTGGAGGTCCCGGGTATGTTGTTGACCATGTATACCACCGTGGGGAGGGAGTCGGAGCCGCGGATCTTGAGATCGTTGAAGAGCCCGGCGTTGCCGTAGTCCTCGCTGGTGGGATCGCCGCCGTCGTCCAGATCATAGGAGAGATAGTTGGTCCCGTCGACGGTGTAGGTGATACGCAGGGCGCCCGTGTCGTAGTTGTGGTGGGCCACGATGGGCGTGTTGGTGTTCAGGGGGCCGATGGACGTGTAGCCGCCCACGTCCTCACCGGGGGTGTTGATGCCGCCGCGTACGTCCGAGGTGGGGAGCACCACGGGCCCGGCGGGGACGCCGTCGATGAAGGTCCACTCGTCGGGCTTGATGGTGGCGGGGGTGTTCACCCCGGGAATGGTCTTGGCGATCATGAGGTCGCCGTAGGTGGCATTGTAGGAGGCCACCCAGGCGAACTGCCCGATGATGGTCACGGAAGAGTGGGGGCCGGAGATGCCCCAGGAGATGTCGTTGACGCACTCGCACTGACTGGCGATGCACAGGGAGACCTCGTCGGAGGGACAGGAGATCCCGCTGCAGTCCAGATCGTCGAAGCAGGAGGGGGTGTTGTTCTGATGGGACGAGCCCGAAGAGTCGTCACAGGAGAAGACCGCCAGCAGGGCCACGGCGGCCATCACCGGAAAAAACCGGATCACCTTCCGCCGCGCCGAGAAGGCCATGAAGAACACGCCGAAGAGCACGAAGAGGGGGAAGGAACCGCCCTGTCCGCCGGAGGTGGAGCACCCGAAGCCGGAGTCCTGGGGAACGACCTTCACCGGGAGCAGGGTCGACAGGTCGATGGACTCCTCGCCGATGTTGCCCGCCTCGTCCCGCACTCGCACCCGGAGCAGCCCGGATGTGCCGGCGTGGAGCTTCGCGTCGGTCTGGGGGATGGTGGCGTCCTTGGCGAATTCGGTCCAGCCTTCGGCCTTGAGGACGCTGTACTCCAGATCGGCCTTCCTGGTCACGAAGTCGAAGCCGCCGAAGTCCACGAGGCCCTTCTCGGCCACGGGGGAGAGGGTGGGGGCCACGGAGTCCAGCAGGAACCTGAGGGTCTTCGTCTCGAAGGAGAGGGTCTGGGGGGCGCCGATCTTGCGGCCTCGGATCTCCACGGTGTGCCAGCCCTGGAGGAAGAGGTTCAGATCCTCGAGGACGAGCCGGTTGCCCTGGACGAACCGGTACCAGCCGGAACCGTCGAGGCGGTACTGGTACTCGTAGGGACCGTCGGTGGCGTTCTCGGGGGTGAGCTCGATCTCCACGCGGGGGCGGGCGTCGTCGGTGCCCAGCAGGGTGTTGCGCAGCCGCTCGGGGCTGGCGGTGACGGCGCTGATCACCTTGGCGTCGAAGCGCATGCGGGTCGTGGGATCGACCTTCTTGAGGCCGGGCAGCACGGAGACCAGGTTGGCGTTGATGAGGAGGGCGTCGGAGCCCGTATTGGGTTTGAACTCCAGGTGCTCCATCTTGACCACGCGCCAGACCAGATACTGGCCCTGGCTGTTCATCTTGGTGATCTCGTAGGTGGGCATGGGGATGGGCTGCAGGGCCGAGGTCATCATGGGCATGATCATGCTGACGATGCTGGGGAAGATGGCCTCAACTTCCTCGGGATCCTCGCGGATGAGGTCGCTGTTGAGGATTCGGGCGGAGATACGGCTCTCGTCCACGGGGCGCAGGACGGGCATCACGGTGACGTAGCCCTCGTCGTTGAGCCCCTCCTCGAGGTCCATCTCCACGTGCATGTTGAGGGCCAGGGTCAGGGCGCGGGTGTACCGGCCGTTGACGAAGGGGTAGAGATCGATCTGGAAATCGTTGAGGTACATGTCGATGAGGGGGGTCCCGCCATCGATGCCCTGCCCGATGAGGAACTCGATGGGGTTCTGGGGACGGATCACCAGCTGCATGGGAGCGTCACCCACGCGGCGGTCGATGATCTCCGCCATGGAGGGGATGAGCACCGAGAAGGTGCCCACCTTGACGATCTCGGACTGCTCGGTGCCCAGGGTGAGGCACAGGGCGCCGGAGTTGACGAGATGGAATCCCGTGAGGTTGAGCATCTCCTGGGTGATGGCCAGGGAGATGTCGGCGGGCGTGTTGTCTTCGAAGCGCAGGTAGGCCTGGTCCATGGTGCCGTCATACTCGGTGATGATGCGGCGGGTGAAGGTCTTCATGCGGTCCACGGAGGCGCCGGAGACGCCCGTGACCGTGGTGAGGCCGTGCTGCACGAAGTCGAAGGTTGACAGAGGCGGCACACAGCGGGCGTGCTCGGAGTGCGCCTTCACGCCGTACTCGTCGGCGGTCTCCTGCCGGGTCTCGGTGTCGGCGTCGGAGTTGAAGCCCACGATCATGCCGGCGGTGATGCCGCCGTTCTTGATGTCGACGTAGCCGCCGGACATCATGCGCATCTCCAGGAAGGAGTCCACACCCAGGAAGCCAGAGTCGGTCATGATCTGGCCGACGTTCACGCGCCCCTCCATGCCGATGTCGGGGATGAGGGAGTCGATGGTGGGCTGGAGCAGGGGGATGACGACGTTGTTGGCGATGAACTCGACGATGGAGTTCCCCACGAAGGCCTGGACCATCTCGATGTACTGGCCGATGTTGTCGAGGATGAGGGCGTTGAGGAAGTCCTCGAGGACGGGGATGCAGTTCTCCATGGAGGCCTGCAGGCCGCCCAGATCGATATCGGTGATGGAGTCGATGTCGAGCCGCAGGTAGCCGTCCTCGGGGCGGGTGCGCAGCCCCATGGCGATGGTGCCCTCGAAGGCGTCGTTCTGGAAACCGATGTCGATCTGGCAGTTGTCGGTCCAGTTGGAGCCGGCGATGATCACGTCGATGTCGAAGGCCAGGTAGATGTTGGCCTCGACGTCGGCCCAGATCTCGTCACAGACAGTGTCGGCCATGACGCCGTCGCGGCACTGGTCGATGTTGTTGGAGTTGGTGACGTTGTCCTGGACGGAGAAGTCGAGATCCACATGGCTGATGTCCACGCCACACCCCAGGGGGCAGAAGTCGATGCCGTACTGGTGCGCCGAGTCGCCCACCCAGAACTCCGGGATGAAGGCGATGTGGCCAAATTCCCCCTCGACGAACTGCGGAAGGATGGTCTTGATGGTCTCGAATCCCGACTCCGTGATGCGCATCTGGATACCGTTCTCCACGGTCTGGGAGGGCGGCAGCGGGGCCGGGCTCTCCTCGAGGGTCTCGCACCCTCCCCCGGAGCAACTGAAGGTCAGACACCCGACGAGCATGAACAAATAAGGGATAAACTTCTTGTTTTTCATGGGAAACTCTCCATTTACCGGTATTCGTCAATGAAAAAAAGAATTCGGCGCTTTACTTTAGCGCATTTTCGGTCTGGAGGGGGAAAATTCCATTAACTTCTGGCAAAAAACTCAATAGTGAATATAAATCGACCTATGTCTGAGACCAAACGCAACCCGCTACTGTTCATCATAGTAACGATATTATTATTCTTTTCAGGTGCTGCCGGGCTCATTTACGAGGTCATTTGGACCAGGATTCTCCACTACGCCTTCGGTGGCACGGAGATGGCCGCAGCTACGGTGCTGGCTACTTTCATGGGGGGCATGGCCCTCGGTGGAGCCATCGGCGGGAAATTCGCCGGTCGCCTGAAACGCCCCATCATGGTGTACGGGATCCTCGAGGCGGTCGTCGCGCTCTTCGGAATCCTCTTCACGCCGCTGCTGTACAAACTGGACGTGATCTACCTGCTCACGGGTCCCGATCCGTCCGCCTGGCTCCTCACCACGCTGCGCTTCATCACCGGTGTCCTCATCATGCTCACCCCCACGGTGGCCATGGGCGCCACCCTGCCCATCCTGGTGCACGGGTTCGTGGAGAAGGAACGCCCGGGCAAGGGCATCGGCCTGCTGTACTTCATCAACACCCTCGGCGCGGTCGTGGGCACCTTCCTTGCCGGCTTCGCCCTCATCCCCCGGCTCGGCCTCGACAGCTCCGTGTTCGTGGCCGTCTCCATCGGGCTCCTGGTCGCGGGACTGTCCATCTTCATGCAGTTCCGCTACCGGCCGGCCCCCTCCGAGGACGCCACCACCGACGAGGGCGAGCGCAGCCAGCGGAAGTTCCGAGAGGCCTTCACGCCCAGGGTGCTCCGCCTCTCCTACCCCTTCGCCCTCACCTTCGCCTTCGTCGCGGGGTTCATCTCCCTGTCCAACGAGGTGCTGTGGTTCAAGCTGCTGGGCATCCTGCTGGACGGCACCATCTACGGTTTCGCGGCCCTCCTCGGGGCCTTCCTCACGGGGCTCGCCGTGGGCTCCCTGTGGATCGCCACCCGCCTCGACCGCAAGAAAGACCTCTGGGGCCTCTACGCCAAGCTCCAGCTCTTCGCGGCGGGCGGCGCCGTGCTGACCATCCTGCTCATCCCCATCATCCCCTTCCTGATCTCGGGATACATCAGCTCAGGGCCCAAATCACCGGGCCTGGTCTTCTTCGTCAAGATCCTCATGGTCTTCTTCGCGATCCTGGTGCCCACCTTCTTCTACGGCGCCTCCTTCCCCCTCCTGGCGCGGCTCGCCGGTGTCGACCACAAGACCAGCCAGGCCGTGGGGAACATCTACTCGCTGAACACCGTGGGCTGCATCCTCGGCAGCGCCCTCATGGGCATGGTCCTCCTGCCCCTCGTGAGGAACATCAACATGCTGCTGCTCTCCATGGTGTTCCTCAACATCATGATGGCCTTCGGCGCCGCCTTCCTGGCCGGCGGCCCCGTGGTGGACCGCGCCATGAACGTGAAGCTCAAGCTCTTCGGGGCCGTGGCCGCCACCCTCATCCTGGTGATGCTCATCAACCCCAACGTCAACGTGGTGCGCATCGTCAACTCCCGCTACTCCATCGAGGACTACTCCCAGTCCATCGGCTCGAGGGTCAAGTCCCTCTTCGGCACCAGCGGCGACTCCCGCAAGCTGGTCTTCGAGGCCGAGGGCGCCGTGACGGTGGTGACGGTCCACCAGGGCAGCGACGGTGGATACCGGCTGCGCAACAACGGCCTCAACGAGTCCTACCACGCCCCCAAGCAGCCCTATTACGCCGATGAGATCTTCTTCCTGGGCGCCCTCCCCTACTTCCTGCACCCCAGGGCCGAGAAGGCGCTGCTCATCGGCCTCGGCGGCGGCGGCACCCTGGACATCATGACCCATACGGGGCTCAAGAAGGTCGAGGTCGCGGAGCTGGAGCCCGAGGTGGTGAAGGCCTCCCGGCTCATGTTCGGCGGCCGCACCCATCCCGTGGACCTCCCCCGGGTGAAGCTCCGTCTCGACGACGGCCGCAACGCCCTCCTGCGTCACGCCCGTGCGAAG
>QKIM01000081.1 GCA_003249585.1 Deltaproteobacteria bacterium | reverse complement strand
CATCGCCCGGACCATCCACACCCTCTCCCCCATGTCTGCCCGGCCCCTGGTCACGGTGAACTGCGCCGCCATCCCCGCCAACCTGCTCGAGTCCGAGCTCTTCGGTCATGTGAAGGGGGCCTTCACGGGTGCCGTCCGACGCAAGATCGGGCAGTTCGAGCTGGCCGACGGCGGCACCCTCTTCCTGGACGAGATCGGGGAGCTGCCGCTGGAACTCCAGCCCAAGATCCTCCGTGCTCTTCAGGAGGGAGAGATCACGCCCGTGGGCGCCGAGGCCCCCCTGAAGGTCGACGTGCGACTCGTGACCGCCACCAATCGGGAACTGGAGCGCATGGTCACCGAGGGCACCTTCCGTGAAGACCTGTACTACCGTATCAATGTGGTCCCCATCACGCTGCCGCCGCTCCGCGAGCGGACCGGTGACATAGGGCTCCTGGCCCAATACTTCCTCCAGATGCAGGCCACGCGCATGGGCAAGAAGGTCGAGGCCTTCTCCCGGGGCGCCATGGAACGCCTCACGGCCTACCCGTGGCCGGGCAACGTCCGGGAGCTCTCCAACGTGGTGGAGCGGGCCGTGGCGCTCTCCAGCGGCCCTGTCATCGACGCCGAGGTGATGCTCCCCGAGGTCCCGCGCGCAACCCCGAAGCGTCCCGACGCCCCGACCACGGGGGAGATGCGGGTGCTGGGCGAGAGCGCCCTCCCCGGTGACGGCGCCCCCCTGCTGGAGTCCGGCCTCCCCTACAAGGAGGCCGTGGACGCCTTCAGGCGCCAGTACCTGCGCGACGTCCTCGCCCGGGTGGGCGGCAACAAGTCCGAAGCGGCCCGCATCATCGGTCTGCAGCGTCCCTACCTGCACAAGCTCATCCGCGAGCTCGGCGTCGAAGACCCGGAATAGTCAGCATCGTGAGGCCGACCAGGTCCGGCTCCATCGCCCCCTCTTCGTACGGCAGGACGTGTCCTTCCCCCATGAATCTTCTTTTCGGCATCGTCTCTCCTTGATACACTCCCAGCATAGGAGCGAACCCATGACCACATCCACCGTCCTGCTCGCCTTCGGCCTCACCCTCTTCGCCGGACTCTCCACGGGGATCGGGAGCGCCATGGCCTTCTTCGCGAAGAAGACCAGCACCCACTTCCTCACTATCTCCCTGGGCTTCTCCGCGGGCGTGATGCTCTATGTCTCCTTCATAGACATCTTCCCCAAGGCCCGGGAGGCCATGGCCGTCTCCCTGACGGCCTCTCGGGCGTCCCTGTTCACCACCGTCTCCTTCTTCGGGGGCATGATCTTCATCGCCCTCATCGACCAGCTCGTCCCCGAGTTCGGCAACCCCCACGAGATGCACGACGCCCAGGAGATGGACATCGACGAGGCGGAACGAAAAAAACAGCAGTCCCTCATGCGCATGGGGATCTTCGCGGCCCTGGCCATCGGCATCCACAACTTCCCCGAGGGTATCGCCACCTTCATGGCCGGGCTGGCCAGCCCCAAGCTGGGCGTGAGCATCGCCATCGCCATCGCCATCCACAACATCCCCGAGGGCATCGCCGTCTCGGTCCCCGTCTTCTACGCCACGGGGTCGCGCAAAAAGGCCTTCTGGCTCTCCTTCCTCTCCGGCCTGGCCGAGCCCGCGGGCGCCCTCATCGGCTTCTTCGTGCTCCGTGCCTTTTTATCCCCCGTGCTCTTCGGGGCGGTCTTCGCCGCCGTGGCTGGGATCATGGTCTTCATCTCCCTGGACGAGCTCTTGCCCACCGCGGAGAAGTACGGCGAGCACCACATGGCCATTTTGGGCGTAATGTCCGGCATGGCCGTCATGGCCCTGAGCCTGATCCTCCTGGGCGCCTGATCCCCCTCTCACCTGCAGTTCCATGGTCATACGACGGGATGCCTTTCGGGCAGCCCCCCGTTCACCAACGTCTTCGCCGCGGACGGGGCCGCTTGCGAGGCCGCTTGCGAGGTTTTGAAACTCCCTGGCGTTCGAGCCTCCTGAGGTAGTTGCAGGCGGGCCTGTTCTTCTTGTCACAGGCCGCTTCCAGCAATTTCCGTCCCCTGCGCTCCCGGTTCGTCTCGATGTACATCCGCCCCGCCATGTAGCACGAGAAGACGTTCCCCCCGTCACAGCCCTTCTGAAAATAGGTGGCCGCCAGTTTGAGGTTGTTCAACTTGTCCTTGAGGATAAACCCGTAGGCGTAGCACTGCCTCGCGTTGTTCTGTTTGCATTGCTTCCTGATTTCCGTCGCGCCACGTTCGTACAAATACCTAGATTTATTCTTGTTATTTAAATCTTTGGCATAAATATCCCCCGCCCGCGTGCAGAACCCGTATCGATTTTTCCTGCACTGATCCTCGAGAATTTTCGCAGCGGCAAGATACGCCCCGCGGGCCTTCTTCACCTCGTTTTGCTTCTTGTACAGACTCGCCGCCCGGGTGCACGAGGTCTCCAACTTCAGGGCGCACCCCTTCATGTACGCCTTGATGGCCGCTTCGGGCTCATTGAGATCCCGCTCGTTGAATATCCCCAGCTGCTGACAGGAATGGCTGTTCCGGTTGGTGCACCCGTACGCATACCACTTTGCCGCCTCCACCCGGTTCTTGAGCTGGATCTGGTAGACCCTCGCCAGGTTCATGCAGGTGAAGAAGAGCCCCCCTTCGCAGGCATACTTCAGGTATTTGATCCCCTGGGGGTACATCTTCTTGCGGACATAATTCGACCCGAGCACGGTGCACTGGTACAGGTTGCCGGCCTCGCACTGTTCCTGGAGCTGCTTCTCGTAGGTGGTGACCGACACAAGGCTCCCGGACTCGCCGAGCTGTTTGGAATAATAGGCAGCCCGCTCACAGGCGTTGGGCTGCTTGAGGGCGCACATCCTGGCGGCGATGTCGCGTGCACGTCTGAAGTTTTTGAGATAGCTGCCGTAGGTGCCCATGGCCAGCATGCAACTGACCCGGTCTCCCCCGGTGCAGCTCTTGTCCGCCAGCTTCGCGTAAAACGCCGCCCAGTACCTGGTCTTCACGGGGCTCTTCACCGTCAGGGCATAGAAGTCCATGAGTTTTCTGCAGCTCTCCATGTCTCCTGCCCGGCAGGGCTTGTCGTAGAAGACGGCGTACCGGTTGTAGGTCGTTGCGGCAAGGGAAAAATTCTGTTGGGAAGCGTACATTCGCCCCAGATACTTGCACCCTTCGGGGTCTCCCTCCTCACAGGCCTCGCGGTAACTGTTCGTGGCCATATACCGCGTCTTCTCGTTTTTGGCGAGGAGCTGCCCGAGCTTGATGCATGAGGACGTGTGCTTTTCGTCGCAGGCCGCCTTGTAGAATTTGCGTGCTTTCCTTTCGTTTTTACGGGTCTCGGCGATCTCTCCGCCCTTGATGCACGCCTCGGCGTTGCGCCGCTTGAGGCATTGCCGCTCGAGGAAGGCCATGGCTCCGGACCAAGGCACCTTCTTCTCCCTGGCGATCCGGGCAACCTGATAGCAGCCGTAGGGATCGAACTCGGCACAGGCACGACGGTAATAGGAGTTGGCCAGCCCCGGCTTGAGCAGGGAGTACTCCAGGAAGGTCCCCATGAGGGTACACGACCACTGCCCGCCGCCGTCACAGCCGATTTTGAGATACCGAAGGGCAAGGTGCTCGTTGCGGTCCTTCTCGAAGTACACCCATCCGAGGCCCGAACAGGCGCGGAGGAGCCCCTTCTTGCAGGTCTTGAGGAGCCGTGCCTTCGCCTCTTTGCTCTTCCCGATACTCATCTCCACCATGGCGAGGCCCATTTGCCCGGAATCATATCCTTCCTTGATGTCCTCCCCGTACCGGGCGGTGAGGATCCTGCACGAAGGCGTGTGGAGCTGCCGGCACTTGAGGAGCAGTTGGCCCATCCCCTCGTACCGCTTGCGCAGCCTGGTGGCCAGAGCCGCATGGGGCCCCTTGGGGAAGAGGACCTCCAGCTGGCGGTAGATGGCATTCGCGTAGTACTGATCACCGGAGCGGCGGTAGCACTCACCGATCATGTGCCCGAGGAGCTCGTGATTCTTGATGAGGTAGGCGTGCTTGAAATAGAAGAGCGCGGCCATGTAGGCCTGCTTGCGATAGTAGGCGAGCCCCTTGTTCACGTAGCGACGGGCGTTGATCGGGAAGTCCGTCATCTTGATCTGGTCGGCGAAGAGGGGTTTCACCGTGAGCTTGCCGTAGACGAACTTCACGCACCGACCCTTCTCCATGTACTGTTTTGCGGGGCAGGTGCGGATACGCACGGAGACACACTTGAGCAGTTTGGGGCTGAACACCTTGCCACTGGGGCACTTGGCGGCGCGGCCGACCGTGGGAACCCCCAGCACGGCCCAGGCGAAGAGGAGGGTTGCGATATTCTTCATCATGATGGTTCTTCCTTCTGGACGGCTTTGGAGATCCCGAAGAGGGTGTCGAGGAGGGCCGAGAGCTGCGCCCCCTCCAGGCCGGCGCCCGTCGCCCGCAGCTCCCAGCGGCGGCGCACCTCGGCCTCCCGGGACGGGTCGGATACAGCGAGACCCCGGGCCCGCTTTGCCTCGCCGATGGCCTGAGCGAGATGGAGGCGCCGGGCAATGAGCTCCACCAGGTCGTCATCGACAGCGTCGATCCCGCAGCGGAGCACCTCCATGGTGTCGGGGGCGGCCAGCTCGGCGTCCCGGGCCCACAGGGCGTCCAGGAGCACCAGGGCGACCATGGCCTCGAGGACAGGGAGGATCCGGGGGACCAGCACCCGGTCGTGGCGGCCCGAGCCGGTGAATTCCACGGACGCCCCCTCGGTGTCGAGGGTCTGCTGGGGGATCCCGATGGTGGGCACGGGCTTGACGGCAACCCGCAGGAGGATCGGCTGCCCGGTGGAGATCCCGCCGAGGATGCCGCCGGCGTGGTTGGACGCAAACCCGGCGGCGTTCATCTGGTCGTTGTTCTCGGAGCCGCGCAGGGAGGCGGCCTCGAAGCCCTCCCCCACTCCGACGGCCTTCACGGCCCCCACGGACATGAGGGCCCCGGCCAGAGCCGCGTCGAGGCGATCGGCCAGGGGCGCGCCGAGCCCGGCGGGCGCCCCCGTGACGAGCAGCTCCACGGTCGCGCCGACGCTGTCGCGGTCGGCGGCCACCTGGGCGAGGCAGGCCTCCACCCGGGGCACCAGGGCGGGATCGGCGAAACGCCAGGGGCGTTCGATGATCCCCGAGAGGTCCCGTGCCTCGGCCCGCACCGATCCCACGGCGGTGGTGTACCCCGTGACGGTCACCCCGCGCGCCGACAGCCACGTAAGAGCCAGGGCTCCGGCGGCCACCCGCGCGGCCGTCTCGCGCCCCGAAGCGCGGCCGCCACCCCTGGGGTCGCGGTGCCCGTACTTTTTCTGCCAGGTGTAGTCGCCGTGACCGGGCCTGAAAAGAGCGGCGAGGTCGGCGTAGTCTTCGGGTCGCGCGTCGGTGTTGCGGATGAGGATGGCGATGGGGGTGCCCAGCGTCTTCCCTTCGTACACCCCGGAGAGTATCTCGGGATCATCCGCCTCATCCCGCGCGGAGGCGTGGTCACCCCGTCCTGGACGCCGACGTGCGAGCTCGGCCCGCAGGC
>QKIM01000473.1 GCA_003249585.1 Deltaproteobacteria bacterium | reverse complement strand
AGGTGGAGTGGATGTAGGCGGTGACCATCTCCAGATTCGAGCGGGCGTGGGTGAAGGAGTTGTTCACTGTCTCAACAGGCCTCAGCCTGCCGTAGGAGTGGGCGGTGAAGATCCGGCGGCTCATCTCCCGCTTCCAATAATAGGAAGCATTGGACGTCTCGAATTCAGCGAGTCCCTCGGTGAACCATCGGGGCACCTTCCCCTTGGTCATCTCCACGTGGAAGGTGTGGGCCAGTTCATGGCTGATGACCATGGCCCAGTTGGCGTGGCCCGAGGAGGGGGAGAGAAAACTGATGACCTGCCCGAAGCACACGCCGAGGATCCCGCTCTCTACCGGGTGCCCGGCGATGAGGACCATGAAGTCCTTTTTGTCCTTGAAGAACTCGATGCGGATGGGGAGGGGAGGGGTATAGTTGTAATGGCGACGGTATCTGTCGTAGGCGGCCTCGAGGACGGGGGGAACCAGCAGCTTCATGACGGGCCACTCGGACTTGGGGACCCTGTACAGGAAGTGTCCCAGGCGGACCGTGGTGTATTTGGGGAAGATCACGTCCTGATAGAGGGTCATGACGTTGTAGGCCATGACATGATCCTCGTTGAGCTCTGCCGCTTTTTTTATGTAGTAGTATCCCTTGCCTTCGTCGCCGATGCGCAGCAGGGCGAGGCCCAGCCAGGCCAGAAGCGGAACGTTGTCCGGGGCAATCTTCAGTCCCTTCTTGAACTCCCGGGCCGCCAGCCGGTAGCGATGATGCCGGTTGAGGATGCGCCCCAGTTGGTAGTAATGGTTAAAGTACAAAGGATACTTCGACAGGATGGTCTTTTCGATCCTGATGAAGTTGCTGTCCTGTTCCTTGAGGAGCGCCACGCCCGAGCGGATGGTCAGCGCCTCGGGGTGCTGGGGGAACACGGCATCCACAGCCGAGAGGTTTCGGAGGACTTGGCTGTACCCAAGATCGTACAGCGCGATCTTGGCAAGGAGCAGGTTCGCCTCGTAGTACCCGGGATTGATCTTCAGAGCGTCACGGGCGAGCTCTCCGGCTTTGCCCGTCTTCTCGCCGTAGGGATTCTCGAAGAGGACACGGCCATAGGCGGTCAACGCCTCGGGCAGATGGGGCGCCAGAGAGACGGCCTTCTTCAGGAGCCGTTTGGAGCGCTGGTGGAACTCGATGAGGCGATCGTATTCTCCTGCGGCGATGAGGCCGGGCACGAAGGCGCCATGCCGCTTGTCGATCTTGACAAAGACCTCCTCCGCCGTTTCCCAGTCCCGTTTGAGTGTGGCGGCCATGCCGGCCGCGGTCAGTTCCCACGGTTTCTTCCCTATATACTGGCGCTTGTAATCGTCGATCACGCGGTCCAGGAGCCCGCCGGACCTGTCCTTGTCGCCCAGATACCAGTACAGGCGCGCTGCGGTGACCCTCACGAGAGGGATGGAGGCGCGGAGCTTGAGCAGCGGACTGAGCAGATCAAGCCCCTTCTTGAAACGCCCTCGCCGCATGTGACGCAGCGCGCCAAGCACCTTGCGGTCTCTGGCATGAGCTTGTCCCGCAAGACAGGAGGATGTTCGTGCGCCCATCCCCTGGAGCATATAGGCGGCGGTGAAGTCACGGGCGCACAGTCTTTGCAGTTGGCCCGTTGTCTTCGATTGAGTGGGGGCTGACAGCAAGAGTGAGAAAAGGAGCCAGGTGGCCATGGGAAGTCCTTTCCGGGGCAGACACGGGGTGAATGTTGCGTCTCTCGGGGGGACGCGCCTTCACCGTGCCTCTGTTACGGTAGATAGTAGTCGAGTTGTTCCTGCTTGGGGAGATCTTTTTCTGTTGGCCCGTCAGCTTTCTGGTTGACCCAGTGACGGGGGTTAGGGTAGTCTCCTTGGGCAAATCAACAGGATCAAGAATTTGATTTGCTTGTTTTTCTACGGTTGCATCCCCCGAAAGTGGACCGTACCAACCGATGTTCTCAAGGAGTACTCCCCGATGAAACAACTCTCAGTGCTCGTTTTCACGCTTCTGGTGTCATCCACCGCCTTTTCGGCAGGAGCTGTCTGTCCGAAGGCTTCGGTCCTGAAGATGCGCGTCGCCAAGATGAAAGCCATCGAGAAGCTCGACGGCTACGAGATGGAAGCGGCGGAAAAGCTCATTGATGGTGGCCTGTTGCTGGCCACCAAAGACTGCAGGACCGTGGAACACGCCCTGGTACTCATGCAGCTCAAGGGCATTACCCGTTTCGGGCTCAAGGACTATGAAGGGGCACGGAAGGCCTTTCGGGCGCTGTTTCAGGTGAAAGAGGACTTCCCCCTTCTTGAGAAGCTCGCGAACCCCAGGCTGGTCCGCTATTACAATGGTCTGCTCGCCCAATACAAGGCCGAGCTCAAGAAGAAGGCCGAGACCAAAGCGAAGATCAAGAAGCTTGAGGACGCCGTTGGCATGCCCCCCGAGCCCAAAGAGAACACCAAGGTCCCGCTGGAGCACAAGCCCCGTGAGAAGGGGCTTCGCGGGCGGAGCATGACCATCTTCTGTCGAGTCATGGATGAAATAAAGGCCACCAAAGTCCTCGTCTATCTCAAGAGCGCCGACGGCACCTTCAAGCCCGCCCCCATGAAAAAAGTGGGGATCCGCCGCTATGTGCTCACCCTCACGGGCAAGCAGACCTCCGTCCCTGCGCTCAATTACTACCTGATGGCCTTCAACGCCGCTGACAGACCCGTGGCCGCTTCGGGCAACTCCGCGACCCCGCACACCGTGCAGATGGTCATCCCCGAGGAGAAGGACACTGTGGAGACGGGGACTCCCGTAAAGAAGCCCGAGACCAAGACCACTGACCCCGTCAAAAAACCCGTCACGGTGAAGAAACCCGTCAAGGGCGGCAAAGTCGACCAGGTCGAGGATGATGAACCCCAGCACAAGACCGACCTCACCAAGGAGGAACCTGACGAAATCAAAAAAGCCAGGGATGAGAAGCCCAACGCCTGGGACGCGGGTCCCGCGCCCATGTTCCAGATTGGTGTCTCCGCCGGTATGGGCCTTGGATACATCAGCGGCAAGACCGAAGTCATCAAAGACAGCCTGGATGCAGGGTTCACCACCTCCAAAACCGTGCAGTTCGAACTGGGATACATGAAGACTCGTCGCGATGTGTACTCCGTTGTCGTCCAGATGGGGTTCGCCGCCGTGACCGACAGCGACCTGTACATGGAGGACCGGGACAACACCAATCAGTACTATTTCTCGACAGGGATGCGCAACGACCTGCGATACATGCTCCGCTACAAGAACTACAGCGTGCCCTTCGCCATCCCCGCCCTCACCAAATCTCTGGGGATGCGCTGGCGGTACTTCTGGGGAGTCGGCCTCGGGTACGGCGCCATCCGCCACGAAGCTCCCGCCGAGAAGCAGGTCAGCGAGAATTCGACGATGGTCACCAAGACCTTCAACGACACCAACTACTCCTCTGGAGTGATGCTCAACGGTTTCGGCGGCGCGGCCTTCTGCCTCACCAGCGGGTGTGGCATCTCCCTCAAGGCCGAAGTGAACTATACCGCCACTATCTCCGTGGACGACTCCAACTACGCCCACTTCGATTTCCTCTTCGGGTTCATGGGATCCTTCTAGATCGCCACGCCCTCCCGTGACAGACAGATCCGCAGGACGGTCTCAGGGGTCTTGATATCCTCAAGGAGGTAGCGGGCCAGGAGCAGCTCCTGCTCCTGGGGAGACGGCGGCTCCACGATGCCGCCGGCCCTGAGATTGGACACGAAATTTTCCAGGCAGATGGCGGTAGAAACCGAGAGATTGAGGCTCTGTGAGAGTCCATACATGGGGATGGTGAAGGTGTTTGGAATGAGCCGTTTCGCCTGTTCGGAGAGGCCGAGGCGTTCGTTCCCCATCCACAGCGCCATCTTCTGCGCCATAGGGACCTCGCGCAGCGAGATCCGTGGGGGGCCGTCGGGTTGATCCCCCTTCCACCCTTCAAACGGCGGAAGGGTGGCCCACTGGGTGAATCCCTGCGACTCCAGCAGCTCGTAGGCATCCCGGGTGGAGTCGTGCACCGTGATGTTGAGCCAGCGTTCCGCCCCGATAGTCACCTTGCGCGAGAGCCTGTACTCCTCGTCTGGAACCACGAAGTGCACATTGAGGATGCCAAAGGCTTCACAGCTGCGCAGAACGGCCGATCCGTTCACCGGGTCGTAGAGTCGCTCGATGACGACGGTGAAATTGGTCATGCGGCCAGCCACGGTCTCGCGGTAGCGGGCCAGCCGCTCCCCGGTGATCATCCCCGACAGATGTCTGATGATGGTCTTGGGGCCAAGACGCTCGAGCAGGGCTTTGCGTTCTTTGTTCACGGGCGACTCCTTTCCGTGGGGCACCTTAGTTTGCCTTGCATGATAAAACAAGGAATGGATAGCTATTTTTTTTTCTTCAATTATAATGAGCCGACATTTCCAGGTGAGATATGGACTATACTGATTTCCCAGACGACCCTCCTGTTGAAGCTTCGGACGAGATTTTCGAAGAATCAGAAGAAGATATTGAGCTTCTGGAGGAAGAAGAGACTCCATCTGCAGGGAAGACGAAGCCTGGCATCCTGACCAAGGAACGCGAGGAAGAGATCGCTCTGGATATGGAACGAGGCAAACACCAGGCCATTGACGCCGCCCTGCGGTGCAAGTGCATGGAGAAGTCACTGGACAATCTGCTGGACTGGGTCATGCGGGAGAACGGGCGGGTGTGGCGCTACCTCGAGGATCCTCGCGAAGATGGCGTGGGCGAGACCTCCATGCTGGACGCCATCAATGATCTTGCCCAGGTGCGCAACAAGCTGGGAAAATTCGGGGATCGGCTGAGCAAGAGCTTCCTCGAAATCTCCAGGACCAAGGACCCCGCTGCGGTCAAGAACATCAGGCGGCGGGTAAGGCGTGCCTTCAAACATCGCCAGGAGACCTTTACTGAAGAGCTGGGTTATTCCGTCAGAATAGAGTTCTTTGACGATCTCTCCCAGCGCTTCAAAGACGGCATCTCTGTGCTCTTCAAGGGGATCGACGAAGCCGACTTCATCAGGGAGTACGGCGCGTCCACCGAGGAGTTTCGGGAGATTTCCCAGGAGTTCTTCTCCGGGGAACGGCTCTTCCAGAAATCCCGCGAGGAGCTCATTCTGGCCAACCAGCGACTCGTCATATACTTCGCCCGAAAATACCAGGACCAGGGGGTGGATCTGGTCGACCTCATCGGCGAAGGGAATATCGGGCTGCTCAGGGCCGTGGAACGGTTCGATCCCGGGAAGGGATCCCGCCTGGCCACCTACGCCACCTGGTGGATCAAGCACAACCTCAACCGCGCCGTGGCCAACCAGGGAAGCACCATCCGTGTCCCGGGGCACGTCCGTGAAGAGAAGAACCGAATTCTCAAGGTCATCACCGAGATGACCATCACGGAAAGCAAGAGCCCCACCTTCTACGACGTCGCCCAGCGACTGGACATCCCCATCGAGCGCGTCCACCATATTCTCCGGAGGACCCAGGGCACCATCTCCATCGACAAGCCGCTGGGGACGGACACCGAAGACGAGACACTCCAGAAGCTCCTC
>QKIM01000681.1 GCA_003249585.1 Deltaproteobacteria bacterium | reverse complement strand
TGCCTTCGTCGCTCCCGGGATTACACGCGGTCAAAAGCAAGATCACAAAAAGAAAAAGAACGGTTTTCATGGAAAGCTCCTTCGCGAAATGTGGTGCCCTTCGCAATATAATGGGTTTTAGCATGACATAAAGGAATTTCACATATTTCGTCGTCTCGTTATCTTTTTCACCTTTCCCTCAACATATTGTTTCTCCAGATAAAAACATCCCCCCTCCACCTCCCCCATTTTGCCGGGATTTCCCTTGACGAAATGGTCAGATTGATAAATCCTCCCGACACAGGAGGGTAGCCATGACCAACGTACGACAGACGGTATACTACGACATCCACACTGATCTCGGGGCAAAGATGGCTGAATTCGCAGGATATTTCATGCCCATGCAGTATGAGGGCATGAAGGCCGAGCACATGGCTGTCCGCGAGGCCGCCGGGCTCTTCGACGTGAGCCACATGGGCGAGGTCGAATTCCGCGGCGAGGGCGCTCAGGAGTCCATCGACTACATGGTGGCCAACGACGTCATCGCCCTCCCCGACGGGCACGCGCTGTACACCCCCATCGTCAACCATCACGGCGGGATCGTCGACGACTGCATCGTCTACAAGCGCAGCTCCACGGACATCCTGGTGGTGGTCAACGCCTCCAACGCGGCCAAGGACTTTGCCTGGTTCAAGCAGTATTCCCCCAAGGTGGTCCCCGTGGACATCAGCGATGACGTCGCTCTGGTGGCCCTGCAGGGGCCCAGGGCCGAGGCCATCCTCGCACGGGCCAGTGGGGCCACGGACCTCGGCGGGATCCCCAGCTTCGGTCTGGGGAAGGTGACCCTCCTCGGCCGCGAGGTCATGATCGCCCGCACCGGCTACACCGGTGAAGACGGCTTCGAGATCTTCCTGCCCCCCGAGATCGGCCCCGACGCCTGGCGTCTGCTCATGGAAGTGGGCGCTGCCGACGGTATCAAACCCGCTGGTCTGGGCGCCCGGGACACCCTCCGCCTGGAGGCGAAGCTCTGGCTCTACGGCAACGACATCGACGACGACACCACTCCCCTCGAGGCAGGAATGGGGTGGGCCGTCAAGCTCGAAGCCGGCGACTTCATCGGCAAGGATGTCCTCGTGCGCCAGAAGGCCGAGAAACCGTCCCGCAGGCTTATCGGCTTCAGGGTCACCGGCAAGGGCATCCCCCGCCACGGCCACACGGTCCACGGCATGGGAGAGGACGGCACCCCCGGCGAGGCCGTGGGTCACGTCACCTCGGGGACAAAGGTCCCCTTCCTCAACGAGACCGTCGGCATGGCCTACGTTCCCAGGACCATGAGCGCCGCCGGCCGCGAGATCCTCATCAACGTGCGCGACAAGATGGTCAGCGCGGTCATCGTCAAAGGCCCCTTTTACAAGAGAAGCTAACCTTTCTTTCCCCCAGCGGGACAACGGAGTACACCATGGACAGTTTCAAATACGCCTCTACCCATGAATGGTTCGATCCCCAGACCGGCAAGGTCGGTATCTCCCAGTTCGCCGTGGATCATCTCGGCGAGGTGGTCGAGGTGGAGCTGCCCGAAGTCGGCGAAGACGTGGAGAAGGGCCAGGAGATCGGGACCGTGGAGTCCACGAAGACCGCCAGCCCCATCTACAGCCCCGTCAGCGGCAAGGTCATCGAGATCAACGAAGAGCTCGAGGACAGCCCCGAGCTCGTCAACGAGGCCCCCTTCGGCGACGGCTGGCTTCTGATCATCGAGCCCTCTGATCCCGACGAGGTGAGCGAGCTTCTCGACGCAGAGGCCTACGCCGATCTGTGTGCAGAGGAAGAAGAATAGATGCGATATCTCCCCCACGCTCCCCACGAAATCGAGGAGATGCTCAGCGTGATCGGGGCTGGATCCGAAGAGGAGCTCTTCGCCTCCATCCCCGCGGATCACCGGAGCGCTCCATCGGAACCCTCCCGGGGCCTCCCCGAATTCAAGCTCCTGGGCGTCATGGAGGCCATGGCGGCCAGAAACCGTGTCCTCCCCGTGAAGCTCGCGGGGGCCGGGGTCTATTTCCACGCCGTGCCCGCGGCGGTCTCCCACATCGTCTCCCGCTCGGAATTCATGACGGCCTACACGCCCTACCAGCCCGAGGTGAGCCAGGGGACCCTGCAGGCCATCTTCGAATTCCAGACCATGGTCTCGGAGCTCCTGGGGCTCGAGGTGGCCAACGCCTCCCTCTATGACGCCGCCACCGGCCTCGGCGAGGCCCTCCTCATGGCCGTCCGGGTCCACAAGAACAAGCGCACGAAGGTCCTCATCTCCAGGGCCATCCATCCGCTCTATCTCAAGGTCGTCGAGACCATGCTGGGCTCCTTCGGCGGCATCACCGTCGAGTACCTCGAGGTCTGCGACACGGGCGCCACGACCCTCCCAGAAGCCATTGGGGGCGACGTCGCCGCCGTGGCCCTCGGGTATCCCAACTTCTACGGGGTGCTGGAGCCTCTGGATCAGGCCGCAGGCCTTACCACCGCCTCGGGAGCCCTGCTGATCTCCGTCACGCAGGACGCGGCCCTGCTGGGGACCCTCGCCGCTCCAGGTGCCCTCGGGGTCGACATCGCCGTAGCCGAGGGCATGTCCCTGGCGGGCACCATGGGCATGGGCGGCCCCTCCGTGGGGCTCATGGCCACGCGGTCCGCTCTGGTCAAGCAGATGCCCGGACGGATCGTGGGCCAGACACAGGACACTGGTGGCGAACGCGGATACGTGCTGACCCTGGCCACCCGTGAACAGCACATCCGCCGGGAGAAGGCCACTTCCAACATCTGCAGCAACCAGGCGCTGGTGGCCCTCGCCTTCTCGGTGCACATCGCACTCCTGGGGCACCTCGGGCTCGAGCGGATCAACACCCTCTCCATGAACCGTGCCCGTCGCCTCATGGACGGGCTGCTCACCATCCCCGGCGTCCGCAGGGTCTTCTCCGGGCCCTTCGTCAGCGAGTTCGTCCTCTCCTTCCCGGGCCGGGTCGAGGAGCTGTGCAACCACATGGTCGACAGCGGCGTCCTCTTCGGGATCCGCCTGGCGCCGCTGGTGAGTGCGCCCGAGCTGGCAGACGCCGTGCTGCTGGCCACCGTCGAGACCCTCACCGAGGGTGACATCGATCGCGTCGTGGAGCTCGCCGCGAACTTCTACGGGGGGAGGAAGTAACATGCCGGACATCAAAAAGGGAATGTTGAGAAAAGTCCCGGTCATCTTCGAACTGGGCTGTGAAGGCAGGGAGGGGTTCGCCCTCCCCGAGGCCGAGCCGCTCACCGGTGAGCCGCTCCCCGATCGGTTCAGACGCGCTGCCCCCCCTCTCCTCCCCAGACTCGACGAGGTGAGCGTGGTGCGCCACTACACCCAGCTCTCCCACTGGAACCACGCCATCGAGCTGGGCAGCTACCCCCTGGGCAGCTGCACCATGAAGTACAATCCGAAGATCAACGAGATCACCGCAGCCCTCCCGGGGTTCACGCGGGTGCACCCCCTCCAGTGCGAGGAACACCTCCAGGGCTCCCTGGAGCTCCTCTATGTCCTGGAGGACTCGCTGAAACGCCTCACAGGCTTCGAGCGGATCACCCTTCAGCCCCTGGCCGGTGCCAACGGTGAGTTCACGGGACTCTCCCTCATCAAGAAGGCCATCGAGGCCAAGGGCGAGGGGGCCACCCGCCGGAAGATCCTTATCCCCGACACCGCCCACGGCACCAACCCCGCGTCGGTGGTACTCAACGGCTTCGAGCCTGTCTCCATCGAGACGGGGGCCGAGGGACACCTGCTGCCCGAGGCCGTGGTTCCACACCTGGGACCCGAGCTGGCCGGGATCATGGTCACCAACCCCAACACCCTGGGCATCTACGAGGCCTCGCTCAAGGACATCGCCGCCATGGTCCACGGCGCGGGGGGCTACGTCTACATGGACGGCGCCAACTTCAACGCCATCATGGGCAAGGTCCGCCCCGCCGACATCGGCGTGGACACCATGCACCTCAACCTGCACAAGACCTTCTCCACGCCCCACGGCGGCGGCGGTCCCGGTGCCGGTCCCGTGGGAATGACCGCCGAGCTCGCGCGGTTCGCCCCCGTCCCGGTCGTCGACCGCAGGGACGACGGGACCTTCACCCTTGTGACCGGTTCCGACGACTCCATGGGCAAGCTCCACCCCTTCTTCGGAAACTTCGGGGTCCTGGTGCGCGCCTGCACCTATATCCTCGAGCTCGGGGAGGAAGGCCTCCACGAGGTGACACGCAGGGCCGTCCTCAACGCCCGCTATCTGCGCAAGCGTCTTGAGGAATATCTGGATCTGCCCTATCAGGTGGAGACCCTCCACGAGGCGGTCTTCTCGGACAAGACCCTCAAGAAGGAGACCGGTATCTCCACGATGGATATCGCCAAAAGACTCCTGGACTTCGGGTTCCATCCTCCCACAGTCTACTTCCCCCTCATCGTGAGCGGCGCCTTCATGGCGGAGCCCACGGAGACGGAGTCCAAGGAAGATATCGACGACTTCGTCGCCGCCGTGGCTACCGTCATCGGGGAGGCCCGGGAGAACCCCGACATGGTCCACAACGCCCCCCACAACACGGGTGTGGGCCGCCTGGACGAGGCCTTCGCCGCCCGCAAGAAGATCCTCCGCTACACCCCCGCCGAGACCGACCCCGTCGATTAGGGTTGTAATACGAAATTCAATTGAGTAATAAAGGACCCTGTGAGCGGATGTCCGCTCCGGAGCGCTCCATGCACATCCCCGACGGATTCGTCTCCCTCCCTGTGAACCTCGCCCTCGGGGCCGCTTCGGCCCTGACCCTCGGGTTTTGCTTGAGACAGTCCCGAGCCCGTCTGGAAGACCGCCATGTCCCGCTCATGGGCGTCACCGCAGCCTTCGTCTTCGCCGCCCAGATGATCAATTTCCCCATCGGAGCCGGGACCAGCGGACACTTCCTGGGAGCCTTCCTCACCATGGTCCTCCTGGGACCCTTCCCGGGGTTCGTGGTGATGGCGGCCGTCCTGACCCTGCAGGCCCTGGTCTTCGGTGACGGAGGACTGACGGCGCTGGGCTCCAACGTCTTCAACATGGCCTTCATCGGCGGGCTCCTTCCCTGGGCCCTCTTTCGGGCCGTGAGACCCCTGGCGCGGGGACGCACGTCCTTCCTTGCAGCTGCCGCCTTCTTCGCGTGGTCCTCGGTGGTGCTGGCCGCCCTGACCGCCTCCCTGGAGCTCTCGCTCTCGGGGCTTGTCCCCGTGAAGATCGGGCTCGCGGCCATGGGCACAGTCCACGCCCTCATCGGGCTGGGCGAGGCGGCGGTGACCGTCGGAGCGCTCTCGGTGCTCCTCACGCGCCGTCCGGACCTCGTGGAGTCCTGGCCCCGCCGGGAGGAGGTCTCATGCTGAAGCACCGCTGGATCATCGCCATCCTCGCTATGTCCCTGGCCGTGGCGGTCCTTCTCTCGCCCCACGCCTCCCAGGCTCCCGACGGTCTCGAGCGGGTGGCCCAGGATTCGGGGTTCGAGAAGCGGTCCACCACCAGACCCGCTCCCCTGTCCGACTATTCCGTCCCGGGCATCCGTTCGGCCGGGCTCTCCACGGCCCTCAGCGGT
>QKIM01000425.1 GCA_003249585.1 Deltaproteobacteria bacterium | reverse complement strand
GGCAGCCAGCGTCTTTGAGCACTGTTCCCGGGCAAGAATTTTTGAGGAGGAAGCGAGCTGCAGGCAGAGCCTTCGTTTCCATTTCTTCTTTTCTGCCTCAATTTTAAAGCAGCCGTTGGAAAGGAGGGTGATCTTCTCCTGGTTCGTCAACGCTCGGCTGCCCTTGCTGTTTTCCAGTAGAAAGTGACACAGGTGGGCCTCACCCTCGCCGCAGGCCTTAACCAGCTGCGCCTTCGCCATGGCAACTACCTGTTTGGGGAACTCCTCACCAGTATAGATCTTTTGGCAGGCCACCTCATCTCCTGCCTCACAAAAAGTCTGGGACAGTTTTTTGAGTTTATCCTGCTGTTTTTTCTTCTGTAACATATATAAAAAATCCGTAACTGTCGTCAATTTTCGCTGTTTCTTCCCCTTGAACCACTCTTTGCTCTGCAATCGTCTGCAGAGTCTATAGGCCTTTTGTGGAGCGAGCTTCTCTTCGACACAGCTCCTGTAGAGGACGTCTCTTGCCTGAAGGTGGGTTTCGGCAAGCTTCCAGCAAATCGAGAACCTGCCTTTTTCACACAGCAGGTAGTTCCATTGGATTTCTTCCTTCTGTGCCTGTTGGGACGCTCTCTTTTTGAATTCCACGAGCTTCTCCAGCGTGGAGTTGATCCGCGCCCTGTCAGGCTCTTTGCAGACTGCGTTTTTGGCGCAGATTTTCAAAAGGTTTCTGCAACCGGACTCTCGTTTGTAATGGAAACATTTCTCGTGCTCGGTTGAGGCGAGTCTGTAAAACGCCATGGTAGTCTTAAAAGGCCCCATCTCCTCCTGGATACACGCGTTGAACAGAAACATTGCCGTGGCAAGGACCAGGGCAACTGTTATATTTTTCATTTCGATGTCTTCCCATCTCAGTCAAGTATTGCCAAACAGTACGATGTTAAATCGTATTTTTCAATTTTTGCAAGGATAAATCATCCAGCCGTGGTCGAGTGAGCGCCTGCAGACCGTGGAAAAATGGGGGATTTTCTCTGCTGAGACCTGTGGGTCATCTGGAGTTGCAGATTCTCCGCGAACGTGAGCGCCTCTATCTATGAGTGTTGTACACATCCAAATGAAAAGAAGGCCAGGTGGCGTCTCCATTAACGGACAAACCGGCCGTCGCAGGGTCGTCTCTTCATCAGTTCCCCCGCTGTGAGGGTCTCCATATCGTTTTTGGAGGGTGACTACCTGATCTCCAGGGCGAAGGCCCTGGCCGAGAGGGGGGTTCCCGTGGACTGCTTCACGAAAGTCTCCCACTGCGATCTGAGGCCGGGCGCGAAGATGGCTTTTTTGAACCACTCGGAGACCTTGGGGTTGTTCCAGATCACCTGCTCGGAGGTCGAACCCTTTGCGTTCACGAGGGTGGCCAGGTGGGCGCGCATCTGCGCGGCGAAGAGCTCACCCATCATGTAGTTGTGGTAGTAGACCGGGGCGATGGTGAAGTGGGGTTTGGCGGCCCAGTCGGGCTGACTGCGCTTGGCCGGCCTCACGAGCATCTGATACTTCTCCACCATGTCCCACCACAGGGCGTTGAGGTCCTGATCCGGGTTGTCGTAGAGGGCTTTCTCGAAGTTGAGCATGACCAGGGTCCAGCGGGTGAAGATGAGCTGTTCACGAACACGCTGGGTGGCGATGTGTTTCTTGACCCGGGCGACCTTTTTGGCGTCAGCGCCGGCGAAGGCGATGAGCCAGGCGGGATTCTTCACAAGCGCCCCGAAGAACATGGCGACGGCCTCGGTGGTGAAGATGTGGGCCGCTTCACGCAGGTTGAAGGGGAGGGAACGGTCGATCCCCTTGTCGTAGACGGCGTGCCCTGACTCGTGGAGCATGGTGTCCATCCACCGGGCCGTGGGTTTGATGTTGAGCAGGGTCCGCACATCGCCCGAGCGGTCGATGGAGGTGCAGAAGGCGTTCTGATCCTTGCCTTCGCGCTCGTAAAAGTCGCTGCGGGCCGCGATATCCTCCATGGGGAGCCCCATGGTCGAGAAGAAGCGCTTGCCGATCTCCACGATCTGCTCCTTCTTCATCTTCCTGAAGAATATGTCGAGGTCCAGGGCCTTCATGGGAGGCGCCTCCTGGAAGAAGGGGTTGTCGTAGTGCCAGGGCCTCAGCGCCGCGACCTTGACCCGGAATTTCGCGGCCAGCTCCTTGTCCATGGCGGCCTTCATCTTTTTGAAGGGCTCCCTGGTGAGGGTCTCCAGTTCGGCGAAGAGCTTCAGCAGGGTCTCGGGGTTGTGGTCCTGGAGGGTGACCTTCATGTACCAGAAGTTCTTGAAGCCCAGCTTCTTCGCCGCCTCGTTGCGGACCCGGGCCAGCGCCACGAGTTTTGGCCCCACCACGGCGCCCACGGACTTGAGCGCCTCCCAGGCAACCTTGCGCTCGGCCGTGCGGCGGGAGGTCTTCAGGGTGCCCAGGAGCACGTTGTTGGTCACCTTCTTCTTCTTGTAGAGTGCCCGGTGGCTCTGGAAGTTCTGTTCGATGTCCTTCTCCATGTCGATGATCTTCTTGAGCAGCTCTTTGGGGAGCTGGTTCTCCCTGAAGGCGTTGTGGGCCACGTGGAGGGACCGCACCGTGAGGGGGTCCAGCTGGGCTGAATGGGCGAGGAGGGTCTCGATGGTGTTGAACTTGACGGGATCGCTGTGGAACTTCTTGAGGTCCAGCTTGGCCTTCCCGTTGACGGCGTAGTCGTCCTTTTTACCCGTGAGGGAGGCCTTCCAGAAGGAGACGGTCTCGATCTTCTCGAGCCTGGCATACTCGCTGTTGTAGGCCTTGAGGAAGTCGGTCGCCGTCGCCTTCCAGTCCACGGGCTTCTCGCCGTTTTTGGGCGTATCAGGAGTGCCCTTGGAGGGGGGATTCTCCGCCGTGGTGGACTCGGGAGCCTTCTTGCACCCGGCGGTGACGAGGGCGATGAAGAGCAGCAGGATGAGGGATGTACGCATGGGTCACTCCTTGAGCGAGGCGTGATACGCGGAGAGATCCCGCCCCAGCGCCTCCATGGTCTGATAGCGATGGTCCAGGTGTTTGGCGAGGGCCTTCAGGATGATGGCGGCCAGCTCCCGGTCGATGTGTTCGTTGAGGGACGGCGGGTTGGGCGGGGGATTCCGGATGTGCTGGAGCAGCACCTGTGCCGTCTTTCCCGTGAACGGCAGTGTGCCGGTGAAGAGCTCGAAGAGGATGACGCCGAAGGAGTAGATGTCGGTCCTGCCGTCGAGGTTCTGGCCTTTGACCTGCTCGGGGGACATGTAGGAGGGGGTCCCGAACATGTAGTCCTTGGAGATCTCGGCCAGCTTCTCGTCGTGGAGGATCTTGGCCACGCCGAAGTCCAGGATCTTCGCCCTGGGGAGGGGCGCCGAGGTCTCCACGAAGATGTTGTCCGGTTTGAGATCACGGTGCAGGATCCCCTCGGTGTGGGCGGCCTGCATGCCGCGGGTGACGTCCAGGAGGATCGGGAGGACCGCGGCGATCTCGCTGCGGGTCAGGCCGCCGGCCTTGACATACTGGGACAGGTTGTGTCCATCGAGGAATTCCATGACCAGATAGGCCTGGCCGCCCTTATCGTTGCCGAAGAACTCCACGTTGACGATGTTCTCGTGTCCGAGGCGGGAGGCTGAGTCGGCCTCACGGAAGAAGCGGGAGATGGCGTCCCGGATCTCGTCGGTGTCCGTGGAGAAGAACTTGAGCAGCTTGACGGACTTGATCTGATGAGTGCTGATGTCTTCGCACTTCCACACCTCGCTGAAGGCGCCGCTCCCGAGGAAGGCGAGGAGCCGGTAGCGCTCGTCGAGGATGTAGCCCGCCGCGAAGGTGCCGTCGGTGATGGTGACGAACTTGAGAGGGGCGTTGTCCCGAGGGCAGCATTGCTTGCGGTCGGAGTAGGTCTGATGGCAGCGCGGGCAGATTTTCATGACTCGGTGTCCGTGAGCAGGTCTTCCCGGATATGGAGCTCCCTGATCTTGTTCTGGAGGCCCTTGCGACTGATGCGGAGCAGCCCGGCGGCCTTGGTCACGTTGCCACTCGTCGTGTCCAGGGCCTGGGAGATGAGGTCCCGCTCGATCCGGCTGGTCTCACGGCGCACGACCTCCTTGAGCCCCGAGTCGGAGAGATCCATCCGGCGCTCGGGGACCCCCGCCCGGGCGGTGAGGAATTCGGCGGGGAGCGCGGCCGGGGGAAGCTCCTCGGTCTCGGCAAGGAGCAGCATCCGCTCGAGGGTGTTTTCCAGCTCCCGGATGTTTCCGGGCCAGGAATGGGCGGCGAGCAGGGAGCCCGTCTGGGGCGCCAGGCTGTGGGTCGTGCCGTGGGCGGTGTTGAAGCCGTCGACGAAATACTCGCACAGGAGCGGAATATCCCCGGGTCGCTCCCGGAGCGCCGGCAGCTCGATGGGGAGGACGTTGAGCCGGTAGAAGAGGTCTTCGCGGAAGGTCCCGGCCTGGGTCTCAGCCTTGAGGTCCTTGTTGGTGGAGGCGATGACGCGGGCGTCGCTTTTGAGGGTCACGATCCCTCCGACACGCTCGTATTCGTTCTCCTGAAGGACCCGCAGCAGCTTGGCCTGCATGGGGAAGGGCAGCTCGCCCACCTCGTCCAGGAGGATGGTGCCCCCCTGGGCCAGCTCGAAGCGGCCCGGTTTGGCGTGGGTCGCGCCCGTGAAGGCGCCCTCCTCGTGACCGAAGAACTCGCTCTCCAGGAGGTTCTCGGGGATGGCCGCGCAGTTGACGCGGATAAAGGGCGCCTCGGACCGCCCGGAGGTCTGGTGGAGGGCCTTGGCCACCAGCTCCTTCCCCGTGCCGCTCTCGCCACTGATGAGGATGGTGGAGGGGGTGTCGGCCAGCCGATCGATGAGGCGGAACACGCGCTCCATGGGCTCGCTGCGGCCGATCATGCCATGCTGCCCCGGGTATTGCGCCGTGTCTCGGCCTGGCCCCCGCCGGGCGGAAGCGTCGCAGGAGGCGACGGCCCGGGCGAGGGTGTTCAGGAGGTGCTCCTTGTCGAAGGGTTTCTCGATGTAGTCGAAGGCGCCGGCCTTGACGGCCTCCACGGCGTTGTTGATGCTGCCGAAGGCCGTGAGGATAATGATGGGGAGGTCGGGTCGCCGCTGGTGGACCCGTTTCATGAGCTGCACGCCGTTCATGCGCGGCATCTTCAGGTCCGTGATCATCGCCGTGATCTCGGGGTACTCCTCGAGGATGGTCAGGGCCTCGAAGCCGTCGCGGGCCAGAAGACACTCATGCCCGCCGCGGGTGATGCTCGCCTTGAGGACGGTGCGCAGGTTGGGCTCGTCGTCCACCACGAGGATTGTAGAGAAGGGGGTGCTTGCTGCCATGGGCTGTTCACGCGACCGGACCACCCTCGTTTCCCTTCGGGGCGGCTCCCAGGGTGCGGCCGAAAGCCATCCGCCCTTGTGCCGTCCCTCACGCGGGCGCTTTCTCCGGTCAGGGGTCAGCCTTACCCTGCTTTTCCATTTTGGTCAACGTAAATGGCAACGGGCGCGCCGTGCAGGCGACACTGTTCGTGGAGGTCATCATGTCAGATCCCAGGCATCGTCTTGGACGAGAGAGTGAGGCGCTGGTGCGCAGATGGTATGTGGACTTGGGGTATCA
>QKIM01000104.1 GCA_003249585.1 Deltaproteobacteria bacterium | reverse complement strand
AGGCCTGGCGGGTGTGCTTGAGAAAAAGAAACGGTATGGCGAAGCGCTGCGGTATCTCACCCAGGGGTGTCGGATGGGGTATGAATCGTCCTGTTTCGCAGTTGGGCGCCACATTGCCCGAAAATTGCCCACCGCCCAGAAAGCTCGTGCTGTTCTCACCCGGGAGTGTGAGGTTGGACCGCGGCGTGGGGGCCCTCTGGGACGCCCGAAATGGGTCAACCCCGAGGCGTGCCTAGCCCTCGGTCATGTGGAGAACTATTATCTCAAACGGCCGAAGAAAGCGGCGTTGTGGTTGAAGAAGGCGTGCAATATGGGCCACAGCGGATCATGCATGGATCTCGGTGGCCAGCTCAAGGACTCCAACCGATATGCGGCGGTTGCTGCTTACAACAAGGCGTGTTCGGCCGGTGTCGCCGAGGCTTGCAAGCGAAGCGGGCAGATCTATGCAAAGGATCAGAACTTCAGTGAGGCGCTGATCTGGTACGACAAGTATGCGTCCCATTTCTCCGTTCCGTGTCGGGCCGGCGACAGGCAAAGCTGTGCGACCCTGGTGCGATTCTTTGGTGAAACCGTGAAGAGTGTGGTCCGCCAGAGGCCCTGGGCGCTTGCGCTCGCGAAGCTGCAGGAGAAGGACTGCGGTCCATCGGACCTCTCGAGCTGCCAGGGCGCCATGGAGACCTATGAAACGATCCTCAAGGATGCCAAGAAAGTCTGCTCCATCGCCCGGGTGCTGTGCACGGCGAAGGTGGCGCGAGGATGTCGCAAGGCGGCGAATTGCGGGATTGCCTTGGGCACCATCAAACCGGGCTCCACTTCGGATCCCTACTACACCCTCCTCAAGGCACAGTGTGATGCGGGCAACTTTCGTTCCTGCAACGACTGTGGCATCTGGATGCAGAATCACAAGAACACTGCTGCGGCCCTTCAGTTCTTCAAAACCGCCTGCACCGGGGGATTTACCTACGGGTGTGTTGACGCGGGAAAGATCTACGAAACCAAACTGAAGAAGGGGCGTGAGGCCGGGACCTGGTACATGAAGGGCTGCCGCTTGAAACACTGGACCTCATGCAATTACGCGGAGTACTACTACCTGCGGGTGAAGGACACGTGGAGTCTCAAGCAGGTCTGGCGTGTTCAGGCCGATGCGGCACAGGAACGGTGTAACCGCAAGGAATATCATGGCTGTCTGCGGGCGGCGGAGCTTTATCTGAAGGCCAACGAGGCAGCTCAGGCGCGCCTTCTTCTCGACAAGGGCCTGCGGCACTATAGCCCCCGATGCCTCAAGGGGGATACGGAGTCGTGCAATACATTGGGCTTTTATCTCGTACGCTCGAAGGCGACGTTCAAACAGGCCCTTGTCTATTTCAAGAAGTCGTGTGGACTCAAGAATCTCCAAGGCTGCTACCGATACGGGATGTATCTCGGTCACTCCGGCAACGCCAAGGAGTCCCGCCGCGTCCTGAAACGCGCCTGTGCCCAAAAGCACGTCCCCTCGTGTCACCTTCTCAACGGCAGATAGACTCCGGAAGCTGTGGTAGTCCGATAGCCGGTCGAACGGAATGCTCTACAGCTCGATGCCCAGTTCCTTCATCTTGCGGAAGAGGGAGGACTTGTGGAGGCCCAGCTCGTCGGCGGCCTCGAGCTTGGTCTTGTTGCGCTTCAATGCCTTCTCGATGAGGTTCTTCTCCATCTCCCGCATGGCGGTCTTGAGATCCTTGCGCTCCACGGGGATGGTGATGAGCTGCAGGTAGCCACAGGGGAGGTGCTTCATCTCGATCTCGCCGTCGTTGCACAATACGAAGGCCCGCTCGATGAAGTTCTCCAGCTCCCGGATGTTACCCGGGAAGTTGTAGGCCATGAGGACCCCGAGGGCCTCCGTGGAGATGCCCTTCACGTCCTTCTTCTGGATGGCGTTGAAGCGCCGGATGAAGTGATCGATGAGCAGCGGGATGTCCTCCTTGCGCTTCTTGAGCGGCGGCAGGTCGATCTGGATGACGTTGAGGCGGTAGAAGAGGTCGTCGCGGAAGGTCCCCCTGCGCACCTCCTGCATGAGGTTCTTGTTGGTGGCGGCGATGATGCGCACGTCGGAGTGGAGGGTCTTGACGCTCCCCAGGGGTTCGAAGGTGCGCTCCTGGAGCACGCGCAGCAGCTTGACCTGGAAGGCGGGGCTGATCTCGCCGATCTCGTCCAGGAAGAGGGTCCCGCCCTCGGCCAGCGTGAACCGTCCCGGCTTGGCCTTGGTCGCCCCCGTGAAGGCCCCGGCCTCGTAGCCGAAGAGCTCGGACTCCAGCAGCGTGTCCGGGAGGGCGCCGCAGTTGACGGCCACGAAGGGGCGGTTGTGGCGCAGGGAGAGGTGGTGGATGGCGCGGGCCAGCACCTCCTTGCCCGTCCCCGTGGCGCCCTGGATGAGCACCGAGGAGGGGCTCATGGCCATCTGGGGCAGGACGTCGAGGATGCGCTTCATCTCCAGGTTGCGGGTGACCAGATCGCCGAGCTGCACGGTTCCCGTAAGCTCCTTGCGCAGGTTCTCAAGCAGGCTCACGTCCCTGAAGGTCTCCACACCCCCTACGACCACGCCGTCCTCGTCGGTGAGGGGGACCGCGGAGATCATGACGGGGATCCTGTCCCCCGCCTCCGTGGTGAGGTAGGCGCTGCGGTTGGTGACCGGCTCGTTGGAGTTGAAGGTGTCCAGGAGGACGCACTCTTCCTCGCACAGGGAGGTGTGGAACACTTCCGAGCAGCGCTTGCCCACGGCGGCCTCGCGGGTGACACCGAGGATGCGCTCCGCCGCCCGGTTCAGGTAGACCACGCGGTGCCGTCGATCGCTGGTGATAACGCCCTCGGAGATGGATTCGAGGATGGTCCGCGTGGAGATGTCCATGAGATCGTTTGGTTTTGGTGTACTCATGTTAGCCAGCTCCTTTGGGGCCTGCGGTCCGTATAGTAGGGTTCATAGCAGGATTCTCTTCCCCTCGGAAGGGGCGTCGGTCTCCACCAGCGTCAGGGCCAGCTCGGGACCGTCGTGGGCACCCTGGTAGCAGGGGGTCCCGTCCAGGTCGGCCATGAAGCTGCCCGTGAGGGAGACGGCCTCGTGGATGTGGCCGTGGAAACAGACCAGGGGGTGGGTGCGCCGGATGAAGCGCTCGATGGCGAAGGAGCCCACATGCACGTCCATGGGAGCGTGGTCCACGCTCTGCCCGTCGAGGGCGGCGCGATCCAGGGGGGTGCCGTAGGGGGGCGCGTGGAAGAGGAAGATGCTGCGCCTCTGATCCGGCTCCGGGAAGAGCGCTCCCAGGTCGTCGGCCATGGTCTGGAAGTTTCGCTCATAGTCGGACATGGCCACGGTCACGTAGCCCGCGGAGGGCGGGACGCAGCCAACGTCGACGTATCGCGAGACGTCGTAGCGCTCCCAGTCCTTGAGGTGAAAGGGGGTGGGCGGCACGAAGGAGTAGCCGCACACCGTGAACTCCCCGAAGGGGACGCGGCGGCCGTGGCAGTAGGTCCAGGCCCCGCTCTTCATGCCCTCGAGCACTGCCGTCTCCTCGTATCGCGGGTCGTCGTTGCCGAGGATGAGGAACACCATCGGGGAGGCCTCGCCGAGGGTGCTTTTGAGGTCCAGGAGCTGCTTCTCCAGGTATCCCAGGAGAAAGGTGTCGGTGCCGAAGGAGTCGGGCGGACACAGCCCGAACCCTCCGGGAAGGAGATCGCCCCCCAGGAGGAGGGCGTCGACGGGCTCGCCGCGCAGGAACTCGAAGAGCGCCTCGTAGCGGGCCGGTTTCCCATGGAGATCCGTGGCGAAGGCGAGGCGGCTCATCAGGCCTCGTCGTCCCTGGGCAGCGGGCGGGCGGCGTCGGTAACCCCGTCGATCTTCACGGCCCACATGGTCTTGCGCGCGATGTCGTCGTCGGTGATGAAGTGCAGATCCAGCAGCTTCTCGTTGCGATATCCCGTCTTCAGGTAGTTGAAATAGGCGAGGCTCTTGGACCATCCGTCCAGCCAGTGGTTGAGGGCCTCGAACTGGGCCTCGTCGCCCATGAAATGGATGAGCAGGTCGATGTCGCTGGAGACACCGGCGGTGCCGTTGCTCGTGGAACCGAAGACATAGCACTGCTCCACGCCGAAGGTCTTGTGCGGCAGCGAGCGTGCGATCTGTTCCGCGGCGTTGAGGCGCCAGCTCCAGTGGTTCGCCTGGTGGACCTCCTCAGTGAAGACCGTGGACGAGGTGATGGCGGTGGGGACCGCGGTGAAATAGGCCAGGGCACGGTTGAGCTCGCCGTTCATGGCGACGGTGAGGCTGCGGTCCACGGTGGCCGCCCGGATGTCCACGACCCGGACCACATCCTGGAAGCGCTGGAATTCGGGCAGCAGCCTGGGGAGCATGTTGTCCGAGCGGGTGAGGAAGACCTCGTTGAAGATGTTGTCGGCCTCGTCGGGATACAGGGGAATGTACTTGATCTCCGCCTCCACCAGGTCCTGGAAGAAGTGGGTGCCGAAGGAGAGATCCGGGGTGTAGTTCCCCTTCTTGCGGGCGATCTCGATGAGCAGGCAGGTGTTGTTGATGTCCGAGTAGCCCACGCTCACGCCCAGCTTGATGTCGCCGCGGGAGCCCCAGCGGCCGGGCCCCATGAGGATGAAGCGGCGCTTGGGCAGCACCTTGTTGAGGGCGCTGATGATGCGGCCGATGGCCTTGAGGTCGTCGATGGTCTCGATCTCCGAGTACTTCTCGGGGTTCACGTAGACCACGTGGCTGATGTTGGTCAGGAGGCCGTTGGTGACGTATTTCGACGCCGAGAAGAGCACCGAGGAGCGCTGGATGTCTTGGGGGATGGGCGCGGGGCTGTTTTCCGGGGAGGCGTTCTGGCTGCGGCACTGGAGCAGGTAGAAGTCCTGGCCGTCGTGGGCGAACTCGATGTCCACGGGGGTGCCCATCTTCTCGGCCAGCAGATCGAGGAGCCCCTTGATTTTGGGCAGGAAGTCCGTCTGCTTGAAGAGCCGGTCGAAGGTCACGATGCACTCGTCCTTATCGAAATCCATGTTGATCAGGGCTTTGGTCTTGATGGTGTCGTGGTCCTTCACGGAGATGAGATTGGAGATCCCGGGATAATCCTCGCCGCATTCGCACAGGATGTCCTGCACGTCATGGGTCTCGAAACAGTTGTTGCGCATGTTGATCAGGTCGATCTTGGTGGGCGTGTAGTGCAGGATCTCCTCGGTCGTGACGTTGACGGGGAGGTCGGGCTGGCCCGGCGCGATGAGGATGGGGTAGTCGTCGCTCACGCGGTCCACGGCGCGGGTGCCGAGCCCGGGGACCAGGCGCACCAGACCATCATTGAGGCGGATGCGGGGAGACCAGCGCTGGTGGTTGTCGCTGAAGGCCACTCCGGCGAAGGCGGGCATGAAGTAGTCGCCGATGCGGGTTCCCACCACCTCCATGATGATGATGGCCATCTCCTCGCGGAAATCCAGGAACCCCCGCTCCTTGCGGTACTCGATGGGGTCGGCCTTGAAGGTGGAGGCGTAGATCTCGGCGATGGCGTCCTTGAGGGCGTTGACCCGCTCCCGTCTCGTGCCCGGGTTGGCCAAAAAGGGGCTCTTGTACTTGCCTGAGAAGGCTGCACCCACGCGGACCTCCAGCAGGGAGGAGGAGC
>QKIM01000171.1 GCA_003249585.1 Deltaproteobacteria bacterium | reverse complement strand
GGCAAGGCCCTGATCCTCGGGGAGACCTCCTTCGGCAAGGGGTCCATCCAGATGATCTCCGAAAACGAAGACGGCTCGGCCCTCAAGATGACCATCGCCCATTACCTGAGCGCCGGAAAGATCGCCATCCAGTCCAGAGGGGTCAACCCCCACGTCTTCGTCTCCACCATCAACCCCGAGCGGAGTACCGACGGGATCTTCTCGGACTCCCACCCGCGGCACTCCGAAGGCGAGCGCCCCGACGACCCCACCCTGGGCCACCCCGACGTTCCCCCCTGGACGGTCATGAAGCTCATTGTCACCAACCGGGATCGGGAGTCCGTGGCCGGCAGCGTCAACTCCGCACCGGCGCCGGTCATCACGCTGGCCCGCCGCCTGCTGACCCACATCGATGACCGCCATCTCTTCGACCGGGCCGCGATCACCTCCTTCATCCGGCAGGAAGAGCATGCCCAGATGATCCGGCTCATGACCATTCTGGGCAGGAAGGGTATCGACTGGTCGCTGCACACCCAGAGCCACAAGGGCTCCGTCCTGGAAGCCACGGTGCGCTTCCCCTCGGGTCGCAAGATCCAGGCGGGGGACACGCTCAAGGGGACCGTCGAACTCAGGAATCTGGGGACCGATCCCGCATACCGGATGCGGGTCCTCATCCGCAACACTCCTGCGGAGCCCGTCAGGGAGCTCCTCTTCGGCACCATGAACCCCGGCGCGGTCCGCAGCCTGGACTTCGCCTACCCGGTGGAAACGGCCTCCACCGCGGCGCTGTGGCCCCTGAAGGTCACCTTCATCTCCAACGACCCCGCCATGGACCCCAAAAAACTCCCACGGGCACGGGTCTTCCCCATCCAGATCATGCCCGCTCCCAAGCCGGACTTCGCCGTCCACTACCATCTCATGGACGACGTCGGAGGCAACGGGGACGGGCTGTGTCAGCCCGGAGAAAAGATCCGCCTGAGGATCATGCTCACCAACCGGGGCACCGGTACGACCAGGGACACCATGGTGAGCCTCAAGAGCCACTCCGGTGTCGACGCGGTCATCACCAAGGGACGGTACCGCTTCGGACGCCTCTTGCCCGGAGAGACCCGCACCGAGGATTTCACCATCACCGTCCGCCGGAAGGTGACCAGGGGATTCCTCCAGTTCCTCTTCACCGCCGAGGACTCGGGCTTCGATCTGCGGACCCAGTATATGATGACCATGCCCATCCACGCCGTGAAGCCCGGCCCCATGGAGGTCGGCGGATTCTTCTCCATCACGCGCAACTCCATCGTCCGGGAGGGGATGGACGAGGGCTCCACAATCCTCGGCGTCGCCTACGCCGGGACCACCTTCCCCATTCTGGGCACGGGCGGCAAATGGGTCAAAATCCAGCTCCATCCTGAGCGCTCGGCCTTCATCCTTATGAGCCAGGGGCATGTGGTGGAGGAGAAGTCCTTCAACCTCCTCAAACCCAGATGGAAACCCATCTACCAGATCGTCTCCCCCACCATCAGCGTAGCCGATCTCCCGCTGCAGACCGTGGCACGCGACGTGCCCATCACCCTCACGGTCACCCATCCTGACTCCATCAAGGATGTCTACGTCGAAAACATAGGTGATTCCAAGAGCTACCAGAAGCTGTTCTACCTCTCCGGAGAAGGCAAGCGGCGCCTCGTCATCCGCCGCACCATCACCCTGCATCCGGGGCTCAACCTCATCCGGATCACCGCGCGCACGACCCGTGAACTCTTCTCCCGGTTCGCCCAGGTGGTCTACCTCGACACTCCATGAACCTCTTCTTTGCGCTCCTGTCCCTTCTCGCGCCGGCGCAGGTCCCTGCCGAGGCCACCAAACCGGAGGCCTGGGTGATCATCGTGGATCCCGGCGCGGATCTCTTCACCCGGTTCGGGCACAGCGCCTTTCTGCTGCGCGAGCCCGGTGGCGACGAGACCATCTATGACTTCGGGGTCTTCGACTTCGACGCGGGCTTCGCCATGCGGTTCATCCGCGGGACGGCGAAATACTATCTCGACAAGCGCCCACTGCCTGCCTTTTTGGACTCCTACATGGAGGAGCGCCGCAGCATCCGGGGGCACCAGCTCAACCTCTCGGCGCGAAAGGTGCACGAGCTCAGGGATATCCTCGAGGCGCTCTACGACTCAGACGAGCGCGCCTACCGCTATCACCACTTCTCCAACAACTGCGCGACCCAGATGCTCCTCATCCTCTCGCGGCTCTTCAAGGGCGACGTGCAGAACGAGCTGGAAAAGATCCCCATCGTCCCGTGGCGGACCAATCTCGGGACCGTCCTGGGCGAGTACACCATCCTGAACTGGGGGCTGCGGCTCATCCTCTCCTCGGAGCTCGACTCCGCACGGACCGCATGGACGGGGAGCTTCCTCCCCTATCTTCTGGAGAAGGCGCTCCTGGCCGTCACCGTCTCCGAGGACCCCTTCGCCCAGAAGGTCCCCCTCATCGCCAGGAGCGTCACCTTCTACCAGGGGGTCAACCACGTCGACCGCATCAGGAAACCCAAGTGGTTTTACATCCTGATCATCGTCCTCGGGTTGATCCTCCTCGCTCCGCTGGCGTTGCGGCGCCGGCCCTTCTTTTTGCGTCTGGCCTTCCATGTCTACGGGCTCTTCTCCGGGCTGATCTTCGCCGCCCTCTTCTTTTTGCACCTGCACCTGGACATCTGCGCCTACAACCTCAACATGATCGCCTTCTTCCCCTTCCTCCTGGCGGGGACCTTCTTCATGGGCCGCGAGCGGCTCTTCAAACGGCACGCCCTCGTCCTCCTGATCATCGCCGCCGCCTTCCCCGTGCTGCAGATGGTCCTTCGGCTGTTCACCATCCAGCGCACCGCCCCCTTCCCCGAATGGGTCCTCGGGATCCACCTGCTCTTCATCGCCGAGTGGACCCTGGTGGTCCTCACCCGGCGTCACGATCAGAGGCTCCTGGTCCAGGAGCTCGAGGGGCTCAGTCCCTCCACGGAGGGCGAGGTTCAGACACCTGCCGAGCCCCTCCCTGTGACATCGGAGGAGGTTCCCTCCGGGACCGAACCCGCCGTGCAGGAATCCCAGGAAGCGCCCGCACCCAAGGAGAGCCGCCATGGGGAGAACGCTCCCGCCGACGCTCCGTGAGCTGCGGTGGATCCCTCTGGTCCTGTGGGCGCTGATCCTCCTGGGGACCGTGCCCCGGCAGGACGACGTCTGGTGGCGCATGGCCGCGGGCCGCGACATGGTCCGCACCCACAGCGTGCCCCACACCAACGACTACGCCTTCACGGAACCAGACCACCCCTGGGTCGACCACGCCTGGGCCTACGACCTCGGCATCTACGGCGTCTACAGCGCCACGGGTCTGGGCGGCGTTCACCTGGTCCACGCCCTGGCCCTCTTTCTTCTGGGCCTCGCGCTGTTCGCTCCCCAACGTGGAAGGGATCTCCTGTGGGCGCTTCCCGCCGTGCTGCTGTTGTGGTCCCACCACTCGCTGCGCCCCTGGGCCGTGAGCGACCTGCTCTTCCTCACAGCCCTGCTCCTGGCCCGCGACCGGGGGATGTCACCTCTTCGCCGCGGGGCCCTCCTCTTCGGGCTCTTCGCCCTCTGGGGCAACCTCCACGGGAGCGCCGTCCCCGGCGCCCTGGCCGTCCTCGTCCTCCTGATTCCCGCCCAGCGGACCCGTGAGTCCCTCGGGACCTTCGCCCTCACCGCCCTGGCCCTGGGGGCTGCCCTGATGGCAAACCCCTACGGCCTGGGTGCCCTGGCTCTCTCTGTGGGGTACCTCTCGGGGCACTTCTCCTTTCTTGAGGCCCTCGAAGAGTGGGGTCCGCCGCCTCTCCACCTGGTCCTCACCCTCATGGCCTTCACCATGGGCCTCGGCCTGGCCCTCCGGCATCGGCGCATCCCCTGGCGTCCGTTGATCCTCTCGGCGATCCTCCTGGTCTTCTCCCTCAAGTCGCGCCGGCACATCCCGCTCTTCGTCATCACCTCCCTGGCGCTGCTGGTTCCCCGGATCCCCTCCCTGCGCTCGGGGTCTTCCCTCGCGGCCCTGGCCCTCTTCGCCCTGCTGGCCGTCGGACGTTTCGCCCTGGGCACCGTCCCCGTCGAGGAGCGGTTCTATCCCCGCTCTACCTATGTTCGCATCGAGGGCCGCATCGGCCCCGGGACGCCGGTCCTGGCCCCCCACGCCTGGGGTGGCTCCCTCATCTGGCACTTCGACGGCCGGGCCCGGCCCTATATCGACGCCCGCAACGACTGCTACTCCCCAAAGACCTTCCAGTGCTACCGCGCTCTGCGGGAGGCCAGCCCAGCCCCCGCCGGCTGCCCCCCCCTGCCCCCGGGCACCGTCGATCTGCTCCGGGGACGGCCCTCACCCTGAGCAGCCGGTCCTGCCCGAATCCAGACAGGGAGTATCCTCCTCAAACAATCCGGTTGCCCCCGCCGGCTATTTTTGTTATATATTATTCCACCACAACAGCGCATATGCCTGCCACCGCGGGCCACAGAAAGCGAGTCTCCATGAAGCACACTCTCATCATCACTCTCATCGCCGCGATGTACATGGTCTTCGGCGCCAGCTGCGAGATCGACCAGGCCGCGACCAAGACCGTCCCCCGCTCCACGGCGACCAACTGCGAGAACGTGTGTGTGAACATGGGCCTGCGCATGACGGCGGTCGTGGTGATCATGAACAGCGCGGGCTGCGTCTGTGAGAAACAGCCCACCGCCGGAACCGCGAGCCAGAGCAGCACGGCCATCGCCGGTTCCGCCATCATCCACGCCGCTCAGCAGGCCGCCGCTCAGCAAAAGCAGCAGCAGCAAACATATCAGGCCCGCCGCTGACGAACACGCTCCTGCCCTGGGCTGATCCCCGGAGGGTCCTCTGCCTGTCAGTGGATGGGGCGCTTGTGCTCCTTCTCCATCTTGTCCAGGAGGTTGCGGGCGGCCTTCTGCACCGGCTTGCTCTTGTGACCGAAGGCCATCCACTGCAGGAAGGTCTCGGCCTTGGTGCCGCCGATGGAGGAGATGATGGCGAGCACGGCCACGGTGTGTTCGTCGGAGAGGGAGAGGGCGAACTCGGAGAGAGGCTCCACGGCCTTCTCGTCACCGAGCTGCCCGAGGACGCCGGCGATGCGCATCTTGTGGATTTCGTACCGCTCCGTCTTGAGCATGGTGATGAGCTGCTCCAGGGCCTCGGGGATGCGGCGCCGCCCGATGACCCCCACGGTGAGCATGCGGATCCTGGTCTCGGGGGAGGAGAGGAGGGCCAGGACCTTGGAAACGGGGGCCTTCTTCAGGTCGGCCTCGAACCAGATGGCGCTCACGGCGCTGCCCGTGGCCGCCCTGAGGGCCTCGTCGAGGAACCGGTCGATGTCCCTGGAGCGTGTCCTCGGGAAGGTCTTCCACTCGGACTCCAATCCCGAGAGCACCTCGTCGGGATCGGCGGTGAACAAGGGCCGGAGGGTCATGTGGACGCTCACCTCGAAGGCCCGATCGTGGGTCTCACCCTTGCGGATCACGGGCCGGATGGTCTCCACGGGTCGCACGGTGTAGGAGTAATCGAGATGGTAGGGCCGGGCAAAGCCGGCCTTGTCGGCCCCGGGCTGGAACCGAAAGCAGGAGAGGCCCCTGGCGTAATGCTCGATCCAGCCAGACACCGTCGCCTC
>QKIM01000459.1 GCA_003249585.1 Deltaproteobacteria bacterium | reverse complement strand
GGTGCCTTTTCCACCACGGACGCCGCCTGGGAGGCGGTGGATCTCCTGGCCAAAAAACCGGGATTCCGTCGTGCACCGGGCCTCGCCGCCGCGGATCCGGGTGCCACGGGCTTCCTCCTGGCCGAGTTCACCATAGACGAGATGTCCTTTCGCATCGTGACGCCCAAGGCGGTCATCCGAAAGCGCTCCGAGATCTATCTCCTCGAACACCACTACACCGATCACGACGCCACCCTCATCTACAACTCCATCGGCGTCTTCTCGAGTCCACGGGAGGCCAGGCAGCTCGCGGTCAAGTTGAAGAAACGTCCCGAGTTCGCACGAGCCGGGGAGATCCTCGAGCCCTCCACCATCGGCAACGGCTTCCGCATCACCCCCATGTCCCTGGACACCATGGACTGGACCGAAGGCTTCCTGATCCCCTGACCCCGCCCAAAACCTCAGAGTTGACCCAGGGCGGAACAGGCGATCCGTAATTTCTTCGCACAGGCGCGTGCATAGAAGCGGCGGGCCTTGGTCACGTCGCTGGCGGATCCTCGACGCTCATAGAAGCGTCCGGCGCGGTAGCAGGCCTCCGCGTCCCCCAGGCGGCAGGCCTTGGCGAGGTACTTGCCCGCCTTCTCCGTGGGATCCCGGGTGAACCAGTAGAGCCCCAGGTAGGTGCAGGCGGGCTTGACGCTCCACCAGCACGCCTTGTCCATGTAGGTGACAACCTGCTCGATGTTCTTGGCCTCGGGGTCGCTCTGGTCGAGGATCTGAGCTGCATGATAGCAGTCCATGGGCCGCTTTCGCCCGCATCGGGTGCGGTAGATGGCGAAGGCCTTTTCCCAGTACCCCGAAGCGGCCTTGAGGCTCTGGCACCCCATCTTCTTCTGCATGCAGTACAAGGCCATGCTCCGACAGGGGCCCGGTTTTTGGGCGGCACACTCCTTCTTGAGGAGTTCGGCGACCCGCCCCTCCAGAACCTTCACCGCCTTGGCTCCCTGGAGTCCCGGATGCTTCTCCGTGAGGGAATGGGCGGTCATGCAGGCCTCGCTCGAACCAGCGCTGCAGGCTGTGTTCAAAAGTTTGAAGATGGCTCGTGCGCTGCGCTTGTGCTGACGGAAGGTGAAGGAAGGGGCGTGAACGCCCGGGAACAGCTGTCCCCAGAGCTCCTTGAACCGGCTCTTGTACCCCCGGAATCCCTTCACCTGCAGCATCGCCCCCACTTTGGCACAGGAGGCGTCGCTGTGGTCCCGACAGGAATCCTCGGCGGAGAGGGCGATGAGGACTCGCCGCTTCAGGGGTAAAAGCCCCTCGCAGGGAAGGGAGGTGTTGAGCAGGCAGGCCTTGCGCTGGAGAAAGTGGGCCGCACGCAAGGTGGCGATGGAGTCGGCGGAGAGCTCTTCCACGAAGGAGGCCATCCAGCAGGAGGCGGGATCGTGCATGCGGCAGCCCCGAAGGAACCACGGGCTCGCCTTGGTCGCCCCGCCGGGAAGCCCAGCGGTCAAAAGCTCCAGCGCCCCCGCGGCCACGCACGCTTTGGTGTCACCCGTACGGCAGCGGAGCTGGGCGAGGGTATCCGTGAGCTTCAGGAGGGTTTTCGCCCTGGCGCCCTTCCCCTGGGAACTCAGGCGAAGACAGGCGCCGAGGTGTCCCTTGGTGCAGGCACGCCGGTGGAGGTCTTCGAGCTCCGCCCGGGAGGTCTCGGAGGGGATCCTCGCCAGATTGAAGCACGCATCGGCGGAGCTGGCCTCACACTGCCTCTTCAATCCCTGGCGAGCCCGCTCGAGCAGCTTCTGGCTGCGGGCGAGGTTCTTCTTGACGCCGAAGCCGTTGAGATAGAGCACGGAGAGCGGGTAGCAGGACCAGAACGCGCCTCTGCGGCAGCTGCGGTTGTACGCCCAGGCCGCGAGGCGCAGTCGACGCCGGGACTTCCGCCGGCTCTCCCTGGTGCCTATCTGTGCCTTGTGAAAAAACCCGACGACCTCGAGGAGCTCGCCGTACTGCACGCAGGAGGAGACGCTGCCAGCCTCACACCCCTCCTTGAGGAGCTTGCGTACCGAGGCGTATCGATTCTTCCCACAGTAGATGAACGGATGCCACCGGGCGAGCGTGTCGAAGGCCTTGGCGTCCTCCCGACGGGCACCTCGCAGGATCCTGAGGCTCAGATCCTTGAAAATAAGGAGTTCTGCATCGGCGTCCAGATCCTTTTCGGCCACCCGGGCGACCTTGCCTGGAAAACACTGATCCATCCTGTCCGGCGAACAGGTCGATTCGGTCACGGAGAACCAGGCCTTGCGCCAGGACTCCTGGGCATGTCCTGAGACCGCCGCCAGATACCAGGCGCCAAAACAGCCCCGTGGCGATTTGAGGGCGCAGGCCCGCGCGTAGTGATGGGCTCCAGGCGTCGCGGGAGCGGCCGTGGGCACGGGAAGCGGGCCGAGCTGTTCCTCCAGGTGGGCCTTGAGCACCGGAGCCAGATCCGCGGGGAGATGGGGTCCTGTGCCAAAGGGCGCGACCCCGGGAAGGACATAGGAGAGGGTGTCCCCCAGCGCCACACACGCCTCTGGATCTTTATTGGTGCACGCCGCGGCGAAGCGGTCGAGGCTGCCCTGGAAGGTCTTGAGCGGTTCCACAAGGAGTCCGCACCGCGACGCGGGAAGAAGTCTGCAGATGCGCTGATGGGTCAGCGCGCGAAGATCCTTCAGGGATGCCGGATGGATGGCCTTGAGGAGAGCCAGGAAGCTGCAGGGATTTCCCCTCCCGCCGTCAGCGCACAGCGGCTCGAGGGCGGCCATGGCCCCCTCGGTGTTTCCCCCCGCGTAGGCGATGAGAGCCCTCGATAGCGCACTGTCTGGCGTGTTCAGACGGGTGAGCTCGGCGGAGAAGCCGGATTCCAGAGGGGCACCGGCGGCATGGGCCATCGCGAGTCGGTTGCAGTACACAGGGCCCAGCGCCACGCAGGCCCTGTGGAGGAGCCGCAGTCGGTGCGGATCACTCTTGACCAGGGCGAGGGCGGCGTCACATTGTGGCTTTCTCCCCTCGGCGCAGAGCTGGATCATGGTCTTCAGCCCCTGCCCCCCGGGTTGCAGCCTGTAGAGTTTGCGGGCCGTAGCAAACCGCTCCTGGGGACCTCGCACCGTGGGCGGTACGCTCTGGGCCGGGCGCTCCGGGCGGGTGCAGGCGAAGACGGGTGACAGCGCCCCCCAGAGGAGCAGCGCATGAAACAGGCTGTGGAAGTGACTGTGTGTGAATGACATCATTGCAGTTCAGGTGTTGTTGTCCGGACGGTAGGGATGATACCACGGTACCTGACAAAGTACATGGGAAATGCAGGAAGGGGCATGCCGGTGGAAAAGGGTGTTCAGCGGGCACCGATGGGAGTATATTGGCAGCTGGAGGTACCCCATGGCGCAGGATTTACAGCAGTTGCAGGAAAGCCTCGAGGAGACCGAGGAGAAGATCGCCCAGACCATCCGGAACATCAGCGATCTGGACAACAAGATGAATCAGCCGGAATACACCCACAGCGACATCGAGATCTTCATCATGAACAAGAAGATGGAGCAGGACTCCCTCAAGGAGTACATGGCCGAGAAGAAGAAACTGCTCATTGAGATCCGGAAGGCTCAGCCTTAAACGTCTCAGGGACCGCTTCGTCGGGAATCTCTTGTGAGGATTTCACCGGCTCTATCTGCTCTATGCTCAGGAGCACCACGTTGTCGCGCAGCTCGGTGGATATGGTGAGATTGAACTCCTGAACCGCATCTTCCCTGAACGCCCCCAGATAGGCGGGAACCTTCGACCTCGCATGCCCCGTGGTCCAGGTCTCCGTGACCGTGTTGCGTATGGAGCACCCGGCGCAGTGGATCGTGCGGCCGCACCCTCCCGGCAGATGCGCAAACTGGCACTCGAAGATATTGCCGCCCAGGCCCCCGCGGACCATGTCGAGGGGTTTGTTCACCAGCGCAAGCGCCTTTTTATTGGCATGGACGACCACCGCGTCGCCGTTGAGGGCCAGCACGGGAACAGGGAGACCATCCACGTAGTCCTGCAGGGGCATCCCCTCCTGGGCAAGGAAGGAGAGGGCACACTCCTCACACATCCCATGGGAGATGAGCTCCTCGGGCATGCCGGGGGCGAACTTCTCACCGATGGTCTTCTTGCAGTAGGAACAGACGACGATCATCTTCGTGCACCTCTGGAGGACAGTTTCCGCCTCCCCTACTACTTTGGATAGCAGCTGACCATAAAAATTCAACAGTGTAATAAAATTTTAATGGTAATATACCATACACTGAGGCATCGACAGTTCTACTGTTTTCCCCACAGGGCGTTGTAGGCTCGAATAAGCCCTGAAGTGGTATGCTGAACCGTGTCTATTCTGGTTTCGAGTTCCACAGGGCTTGTGGGGACGGCTCCACTGGCGTGTTCAGGGTTGGCGCACAACCAGCAGTTCTCCGGTCTTCGCTGGTGCCTGAGGACATAGGAGACAGCACGCCGGATCTGTGCCTCCACCGCCGCGGAGGGCGACCCGTGGAGACGTGACAGCTCGAACGTGGAGACGTTGGCCTCGGTTCGTGAACCGCTCCCGTTGGTGTGGGGCGGCATCATGGGGGTGACGCCGTATCCGCCCACGAAGTCCACGAAGCCCGACTCGCCCGGTTTCCACTGCTGCCTCCCGACGTAATCCGCGAAATTCAGACAGTACTCCAGGTAGGCCTTCTTTTTGAACTCGGGCCAGACCGCCCGTGCGGCCTGGCAGGTCCAGTGCTCCTCCCCGAAGGCGAAGCGGAAGGGCAGCTGCCGCATCTGTGGCCCGATGAGATCGTCGATGCCCCGGGCGGCGGCCTCGACATAGGCTCGGACTCCCCAGGCGCGATAGGATTTGGCCAGGGCCAGCGAGGCCTCACCGGCATAGTACAGGAGCTGCATGTCTTCTATGGGGCGCTTGTTCTGCACGTCGTACATGTGCCTGAAGGAGCCGTCCTTGCGCTGCATGTACAGCATGAATCCGGCGAGGCTGCGACCCAGATCGTCGTAGGTGTGATCCCCCGTGGCCAGGCGGTATTCGGCGACGGCCAGGAGCGCCAGCGCCGAAGAGCCCAGGGAGGCGAAGTTCCCGTTGGCGACGCAGCGGAAGCCTGGACCGCGGCACCGGCCGGAGGCCATGAACCTGAGGTAGGCGATGGCCTCCTCGGCGCCCTTCTTGAAGCGGGGCATCCGGGTCAGGCGGTAGAGGTTCGCCAGGGCGTAGGTCGTCCCCGCGTGGCGGGGCAGGTTGTAGAAGGAGCGGCTCTGGTAGTCGAGCAGATCGTCCATGATGTGATACATGTACAGGAACTGACCCTTGTCGGTCCTGAAGCTGCCGGTGCGGCAGCCGAGGCCCTTGCACCGGTAGGTCGCGCTCGAATCTGCCACCAGCGAGCGGATCATGTAGTCTCCGCCACGGATCGCGGCCGCGAGGACGTTCTCCCTGTTCACCTCGAGGGCATCCCTGATGTTGCCCCTGAGCACAACCTTCGCCTCCCCGGGGTTCTCCAGGGAATCCACGAGGGACAACAGCTGCTCCCTGTAGAGTGTGTCCACCGGGGAGCGCGCCCGGTTGGCGAGGGTCTGCTCCACGGCATCGAGATTCTCCCCGATCTTGAGCTCTTTGACGAATTTGAGGGGCTTCCCTC
>QKIM01000589.1 GCA_003249585.1 Deltaproteobacteria bacterium | reverse complement strand
AAAAACATCGCGGACTCGGGTCGGCACGCTCGGACCTTCACAGGAGACATGCACATGAGGAATCTACTGACCGTACTCCTTTTCTTCGCACTCGCGCTGGGGGGCTGTGACGACGACGACATGGACTCCTGCGGCGACAACGTGGTGGATCCGGGCGAGCAGTGTGACGGCAGCGACCACGGCGGGGACACCTGTCAGTCCCTCGGGATGTGGGGCGGGACCCTCGGGTGCACCGCCCAGTGCACCTTCGATACCACCTTGTGCGAGGGCTCCTGCGGGGATGGCGCCATCGACGACGCCAACGAGGAGTGCGACGGCGCCAACCTCGGCAACGCCACCTGCGCCTCCCTGGACATGGGCTCGGGCACCCTGGCCTGCAACACCGACTGCGCCTTCGACTACTCGGGCTGCGAGACCTGCGGAGATGGAAATGTGCAGACCGAGGCGGGCGAAGCGTGCGACGGCGACAATCTGAACGGCACCACCTGCGGTGATCTCGGATACTTCGCCGGAACGCTCGCCTGCGACGCGGGCTGCGGCTTCAACACCGACGACTGCCTGGAGATGGTGCAGCTGGCGGCCGGGGGCTCCCACACCTGCGGCATCGACGCCCTGGACAACGTGTGGTGCTGGGGAGAAGGTTCCTACGGCCAGCTGGGCGATGGCAAGAGCGGCACCTCCCAGTGCGGCATGGGGATCTACTGCCGCAACACCCCCGTCAAGGTGGAGACCAACGGGCTCCCGGGGTTTGCCGGATTCTATCGCATCGCCGCCGGGTACAACCACACCTGCGCCATGGATCGCAGCCATAATGTGTGGTGCTGGGGGCAGGGGGACATGGGGGAACTGGGCGTCACCATGACCGACAGTGACTGCGCCCCCGACTTCTGCAAATACACCCCGGTCAAGGTGGAGCTCTCCATGGAGATAGGGGAGAGCATCACGGACATCAGCGCCGGCGGGAGCCGCGCCGACGGTGGCTTCACCTGCGTCCTCACCTCCTTGTCCAATCTCTACTGCTGGGGCGCCAACCAGTACGGACAGCTCGCCCTCCCCGACCCGAGCCCCGACAGCTGTGACTGGAGCGGCGCGCCGACGGCGTGCGCCCAGACACCCGTGCTGACCTATTCCTTCCTGGAATCCATGGCGAGCGTCTTCTCCGGCGGCGCTCACTCCTGCGCCGTCTCCGACGGCGGAACGCCCTACTGCTGGGGCATCAACGACTACTCCAACCTGGGCATCGAGTATACTCCTGGCTCGTGCAGCTCTGAACGCCCCTGCCAGCCGACGCCCACCGCCATGGACCTCTCCATGATCACGGGATCCACTGATTTCAGCACCATGGTCCCCGGGCAATATCACACCTGCGGCAGCACCGACGAGGGGCAGGCGTGGTGCGTGGGAGGCAACGGCTCGGGACAGCTGGGGGACAACAGCTTCACCAGCGCCGACTTCCTGGTGCGCGTCGACGAGACGGGGCTCGACACGGACGTGGGGATCTTCCAGGTGACCTCCGGGCACTTCCATGCCTGTGGCGTGGACATGTCCGACCAGCTCTGGTGTTGGGGCGGCAACGACTTCGGCGAGCTGGGCAACGGGGCGGAGACGGGAAGCCGTGAGTGGCCCCAGCAGGTGATCATGGACAACATCCCCCAAGGGACCGGGTTCTCTCGGATCGCCTGCGGCGAGAGCCACTGCTGCACCCTGGCCTTTTACGAGCACAAGGGCGGGGTCTGGTGCTGGGGCCAGGGGGAATACGGCGCCACGGGCCTTGGCAGCGCCAGCAACGCGACACAGCCCACCAAGGTGGCCTTCCCCACCACTCCCTGATTGCGAGAGAGAGCAGGTCGTGTCCTGCCCACAGGGAGGGCACGCCGCGGCATGCCCGTACCAAAGACTCTCCTGACCACGAGGATGCGAGACCCGCCTGCGCGAGGACGACGGGCCAGCGCTTAACTGGTCGGGGCTCTACAGGGGCCAGGCCCGGGCGGGGAGCCTGAGAACCGGGCGCGCGTCGTGCCCGAAGGCCACCACCTCCCGCTCGAACTTCATGAGCCGGATGGGGCCCAGATAGCCCTTGGCCGTCACCCTGATGATGCGCCCCGGCATGAGCGGCGACACCCAGACGGTCATCTCCATGCTCCCCGGACCCACCCGCTTCTTCCAGACCAGCCTCAGCGCGTGGAAGGTCTTCCCCGCGGCCTCCACGTCGTCCCGTGAGAAGGAGGCCGAATCGTACTTCCCCTTGCGCGGGACGATGCGGTAGCGCGCGAAGAGGTTCCAGCCGTCCTGGATATCCCTGGTGATGCGGTTCGCCCGCCAGATGGACTCGTACTGTCCCACCTCGCCTGGTTTTCCCTCGTAGACCGCGGTCACCGAGGGAGCACGGGAGGTCGATCCGGGCGCGGGCGCGCGCAGGATCACGGCCTGGACCGGACGCACCTTGCCCTTGTACACGTCGCGCACCTCCCACCACTCGTTTCCCTTAGCGTCCCGGGCGATGAGGGTGAGCCGCATGCTCCCCTTGGTGAGCACACCGTCGTCCTTGAACTTCACCCAGTCCCCCACCCGCCACTGCTGACGGGTCTCCAGCCAGGCAGGCATCTCGGTGGCCTTGGACACGGGCGTCCTCGGAGGGTACTCGGCCGGTTTGCCGCTCAGGGAATGACATCCTATCGACCAAACGGCCACCATCAGCACCGGACACAACCTGCGTTTTCCTGACATCTTCATCTCCCGATCCCTCCTTTTGCCTACGGACACACTTTCGATGTTGCGGTCCCCCATACTCTACACCGGGCATCTTCCTCGCGCAACGGGCGGCGTCGCCATCGCCTTCTCAGACCATATCAACAGGGGCGAGCTTTTTCCGACTATCACTGCGTGCGCCCCCCTGTTTCATCGTCGGAATACTCCTCCTTGGCCCGGTTGCTCACTCTTTGCGCGAAGACGTCTGATCAGCGTCGAACGGTGCCCAGCCGGGCATGGTGATCTGTAGGTATTTTCCCATCCTGTCCTGGATGACAGGGGCCACGAGGACCCACCCGTCCGCGATGATGGCCATCTTCCATCCCTGGTGGGCAGCGGTCATACGCTCCATCTTCCGAGCCCCCTCATCGGTGAGAATGATGCTGACGACCCCCTTTCGACCTCGTGGAAGGAGGACGGGGTCCGCTCTATTGATATGCCTGCCCTCGATGATCACCTCAGATCGCAGAAGCATGGCCCGCAACAAGGGCGTGGGGGTATTGTTTCCATCTTTGTCCAAGACGAAGTCTTTTTGATATCCTATATAGACCCCCGTGGGTCGGTTGATGTCTCCCTTCTCCAATGCCTCTGCGAAGAGTTGCTCCAGCTTTTGGCGTGCCTTCTGAAATTCGAAAACCTGCCGAGTGGGTGTCGTCGCACGCGGGAGGTGCACTTCAAAATAGTAGCTTGTGTGTTTCTCCTGACTGTTGCGCGCCTTGTACACGTCACGAATGATGAACGTATCGGTGTAGGGTTCACTTCTCCCTTGGCCCATCTCCGTGATGTGATACGTGGACCTGAAATACCGGCCCACTTTGATCATGTACAGGTCAGAATCCCCACTTTCCACAAGTTGGAAAAACGCTTTCCTGGCACTGTCCGCAAGCTTGCCTACTCTTTGGAGTTCCTTTTTCTCTTCGGCGTTCATCCCTCTCTCATTTTTGCCTGAGCAGGCCAGAGCCCACGTGAACAAAAGTGAGGAAATCAGAAGAAGTCGAGTCGAAAATCCCATAGAGTGCTCCTTTGGCTCGGCGGTATTCTAGGAAAATCTGCTGTCGCTTCGGCTTTTTTCAGTCCGTGCAGCCGGTGAGGTCGTAGGTGCAGGTGCCGTCGCAGGTGAGGGTTCCCCCCCCGTGGCCCAGGGTGGTGCAGTCGGCGCCATCAAAGTCAGTCCCGTCGCAGGTCTCGCCGAAGCCGCCCTGGATCACCCCGTCGCCGCACCGGCCCGCGGCCTCGCAGTCCGAGAGGTCCAGCCCGCAGGCCCCGTCGCAGAAGGGCACGCCGCCGTAGAACCCGAGCCCTTCGCAGGTCACGCCTCCCAGGTCTGTGCCGTCGCAGGTCTCCAGGTTGGTGGCGTCTCGGACGCCGTCGCCGCACCAGCCGAAGGCCTGACAACCGGTGGTGTCGAAGAGGCACCCGGCCCCGCAGGTCAACTCGCCTCCGTAAAACCCGAGGTCGGAGCAGGTCACCTGCCCGAGATCCTCGCCGTCGCACTCCTCGTGCGCCTCCTGGCGCAGGTTGTCGCCGCAATGGCCGTACAGTGCGCAGTTGGTGAGGTCGAAGGTGCAGTTGGCCAGACACATCAGGGTCCCTGCGTAGAAGCCCATGGTGAGGCAGGTCTGGCCGTTCAGATCGGTCCCGTCGCAGGTCTCGGGGGACTGGATGACGGAGTCGCCGCAGGAGAGGTGGTAGAAACAGCCGCTGGCATCGATGGCGCAGGTCTGTGTGCACCCGATGGTCCCCCCGGAGTAGCCCAGCTCCTGGCAGGTGAGGCCGCCGACGTCGACGCCGTCGCACTCCTCAAGATCATCCTGGCGAACATCGTCGCCGCAGATCCCGTAGGTGGCGCAATCCGTCGTGTCGTATGCGCAGGTCTCCGCGCAGGCGAGCTCACCCCCGTAATAGCCCAGACTCTCGCAGGTGGCCCCGCCGAGATCGGTCCCGTCGCATGTTTCCAGCCCCTGGCTCACACCGTCGCCGCAGCGCCCCGAAGCGGCACAGTCGGTGAGATCATAGCGGCAGTCCGCCCCGCAGCCGAGCGTGCCGCCATAGTACCCCAGGCTCTCGCAGGTGGCCTGTTCGAGGTCCGTCCCGTCACAGCTCTCGGGGGTCTGGAGGGTCCCGTTGCCGCAGGTGGTCGGAGGACCGCACAGGGTGGTGACAAAGCCTCTGCAGTCGGCGGCGCAGGTGAGGACACCCTCGGTGAAGCCGCGGCTGATACAGGTCTGTCCGGCCAGGTCATCGGTGTCGCATATCTCGTCGCCGTGCACCATCCCGTCACCGCACTCCACGGGAGGGTCCTCGAGCTCGAGGACCAGATTGCACCCGGCCCACCACACCACGGTCAGCGAAAGGAGGAGGACGCGGAGGGGCGTGGAAGTCATCTCAGAACCTCACGGTGAGGGTCAATCCGGCGCCGTCGCCCGTGACGGCCGGCGAGAGGGTGATATTGCCGTCGATCCGGGGGAGCGGGTTCGAGTACCGGTTGAAGAGGGTGATGACGGCCGTGGTGAGACCGCTGACGATGGCGCCGCCGAGGCACAGATCCGTCAGGTTGCGGAACGTCTTCACCCGATCCCGATCCTTGTCGAGCCAGCTGCGCTCCCAGTCGTCGGCGGCGCTCAGGGCCTTCATGCCGAACAGGATCGTCCCGGCGGTGAAGAGCGCGGTGGTGCCGATCCCGGTCCAGAACCACCACTTGTCGGTGAAGGAGCGACGCTTCATCACCACGGCCCGCTCGCTGAGCAGCTCCTCATGGCGCTGCCGGATCTGGCGCTGCAGCTCGGCCTCGGCTTTGGCCTTGCGGGCCCGCTCGCGGGCGAGCTGGGTCCGGTGCCGTTTCGCCTCTGCCTCACGTTTCGCCCGAGCCTGCTCCAGGAGTCTGCGCTTCTCGGCTTCCTGCCTCCTGACCTCGGCGTCCCGCCGCTCCCTGGCCTCCCGCGCCCGCTGCGCCCTGATCACGTCGGCCTTGATCTTCATCTCGGCCATGCGCCCCTCCACCTCTTTCTTGTAGGCGGCCCGCTGCCTCTTCGAGAGGCGGCCGATGGAGTCCAGGGCCACGTAGAAGAGCTGGTAGTACCGCAGCGCCTCTTCATACTTCCCGGTGAACCGGTAGCACTGGGCGATGTTGAAATAGAGCCCCTGTTTCTTCTTGATCTCGATGGCCTTGAGAAAATGCCCCAGGGCTTCGGCGTACTTCCTGTTGCGGTAGGCGTCGACCCCGAGCTTCTCATGGGCCGCGAACCGGTCGGAGGCCTGGACCCGCGCCTTGCGGCTGCGGGCCGCGGCGGGGACCACCACCGAGAGGTGCGCGAGGCTGAGGACTATGAGAAAAGCGAGCTTCATGGGATCATCCCCCGGGGCCGCGAGGTCAGAAGAGGTCGTCGCCGAGTTTCATTCCCGGGGACGTCCCCATGGACATGGTGGAGAGCCGCCTGAGCGTAATCTCCTCGCTGAGGTCACCCTTGACTTGGAAGGTCTTCTTGAGCCGGGCGTGTCCCCTCAGGGAGAAGGTCACGGTGAGGGACGTTCCCTGAGGCACCCTGGCCGTGTAGGGCAGCGTCGCCGAGACGGGCTTCGCGCCGAGCCCCTCGAGGAGCAGGGCGACCCCCTTGAGTCTCGAGGTGAAGGTCACGGTGCGGGTAACCACCGCGGGGACCGTCATGGTGGTCATGGCCTCTGTCACAACGGCCATTGCGGGCTCCATGGGGCGCATGGCGGGCTCCCTCATGGCAGGGGGCTTGGGGAGCGCGGTGTGCATGACGGGGCCCATGGCGGGCCCTTCTGGTGCCTTTTCATGGCTCTCCCCGATCTTTTGGGGGCCCAGGACGCTCATGAGGAAGAACACGGCCACGGCGGCCACCAGCGCTCCGGCGCCCAGAGCGAAGAAGAGCATCTTGCGCCGGCCGAACCCGACCGGATCGACGGAGTAGACTTCGTCTTCCTCCCGTGGGGTGTCTTCCGCGGCGCCAGGCTGGACCTGTGTGAGCAGCCTCGCGCCCTGGTACCGGGTGGGCTTCTCCTGGGGGCGGGCCAGCTTGGTGCGGGCCATGGCCTCGCCCGAGGTGTCCATGTCACGGACGTTGCGGGTGGGCTCGTCGGCGCCGCCCGTCACGGGCTCGGCCGTCACCGACGCCATGGCCGTGGAGAGCATCCGGGGCTCTCCCCGTTCCCCGAGCTCCAGGTACACCTCAGCGTCGTCGAGGCCCTCACAGGCCTCCTCGAAGGCGTCGAAGAGCTCCATGGCGTCTTCGAAGCGGTTCTCCTTGTGCTTGGCGATGGCCCTGTGGACAACCGAACAGATGGGCCCGGGCACCCGGGGGTTCGCCTCGGCCAGGGGGCGCGGCTCGTCCATGAGGTGGTGGGAGATGATCTCTCCCATGGTGTCGCCGGTGACGGGCAGGGCCCCCGAGAGCATGCGGTAGAGGATGACCCCGAGCGCATAGATGTCCGAGAGGTGGTCCACGGTCCCCTTCTTGCCGATGGCCTGCTCGGGGGACATGTAGACCGGCGTACCCAGGACCACCCCCGTCTGGGTCTCCAGGTTGCTCTGGGGCCCCTTCCCCGTGAGCTTGGCGATGCCGAAATCCAGGACCTTGGCGTGGTATCCGTCCTCGCGGGTGATCAGGAAGATGTTCCCGGGCTTGAGGTCCCGGTGGATGATGCCCGCCTTGTGCACCGCCGAGAGGGCCCCGCAGATCTGGCCCATGATGCGCCGGATCTCGCCCAGGGAGAGGGGGACCGTGACGATGGCTTCAGCCAGGGAGAGCCCCTCGAGACACTCCATGGTGTAATAGTCCCGGCCGTCTTCCAGGGTGCCGAAGTCGAAGATCTGGATGATGTGCGGGTGCTCGATCTCGTTGATGGTCTGCGCTTCCAGGATGAAGCGGTCGGCGATCTCCCGGTTGCGCGTGAACTCCTCGGCCAGCACCTTCACGGCGACCTTCTTGCCGATGCGAGGGTGCACCCCCAGGTAGACGGCTCCCATGGCGCCCTGGCCCATGAGCTCTTTAATCTCGTAATTCCCGATAGATGTCCCGATGAGGGTGTCGGCCGGCTGAGTATGCGCCACGGTGTTATCCTAAATAGGTAATAAAAACAACATATAAGAACGAAATATACCACGGCCGCCCCACCCTTTCAATACAAAAGAGGGCCCGTATGTCCCCAAGTACCGTGCACTGCGGCGAATTGACATCATCTGGGGACGATGTAGAATCCGAAGGCCCAACGAAAAGGAGCCCCACATGAGACCGCTGTCCCTCCTCTCGCTCGCCTGTCTGCTCACAGCCTGCAACATCTCGGGAGTCCGGGGGAGCGGCGTCATTGTCGAAGAGAATCGTCCCGTGACCGCCTTCACAGCCCTCGACATCGCAGGAGGATACCGGATCACGGTCACCGTCGGGACGAAGCCGGGACTCCACCTCCGCGGCGACGACAATATCCTGCCCCTCATCGAGTCCAAAGTCACCCAAAGTGTCTTGCGCATCAGGAACAAAAAGGCCATCTCACCGAAATCCCCCGTGGAGCTCACCATCACCACGGCGTCCCTTGACGGGCTCAAGATCTCCGGATCAGCTTCGGGCAAGGTGAAAGGGGTGGCGGCAAAAGGCTTTATCCTCATCTGTACAGGCTCCTGCCGTCTGGACTTGTCGGGGACCGCGGAGATATTTCGGGTCAGCATCTCCGGCTCAGGGAAGGTGCGCGCCGCGAACCTGAAGGCGAAGTCCGTTGACGTGGACATCAGCGGCTCGGGACGTGTGCAGGTCATGGCTACCGAGACCCTCAAGGCCAGGATCAGCGGGTCGGGCACCATCCGCTACGGCGGGAATCCAAAGGTGGAGCGGTCCATCAGCGGGTCGGGCAGTATCGAGAAGCGCTGACGCGCGGTTCTGAGGGCTCGCCACGGCTAAGCCCGTTCGAAAGACCGGTCCTGATCTGCTACATCACCGCCCATGGGGTGGCGGTGGGGTCGAGGGCGGCCTGCTTGCCGGGCTTCTTCTCGGCTTTGCGCAGGCGGCGAATCTCTTCGTAGGGGAGCAGGGGCCCCTTGAGGCGGTCGACGTAGAGGATCCCGTCGAGGTGGTCGTACTCGTGCTGGAAGATGCGGGCCTCCCATCCTTTGGAGACGTAGGTGACCCGCTTCCCATCGAGGGTGGTGTAGGAGACGGTCACCGAGGTGTGGCGGGAGACCTTGCCGCCGACCTTGGGGATGCTCAGGCAGCCTTCGTAGCCGTCCACCATCTCCCGGGAGCGCTCGATGATCCGCGGGTCCACACAGGTGACCACGCGCCTGGGCTCGGACTGGAGCTCGACGAGAAAGATGCGCCGGCTCACCCCCACCTGGGGCGCGGCGAGTCCCACCCCCCCGGAGACCTTGAGCGTGGCCCGCATGAGCACGTCCAGGCGCTCCAGGTCACGGCGCCTCAGCCTGCCCGCCAGGGCGGCCTTGCGCCTGAGCACCGCGTCGCGCTCAGTGGCCGAGGGGGACCAGGTGACGATGGGGAGGGTGCCTGTGCGCCTGATCAGGGCCAGCTCCGCGGCGGTGACCTCCTCGCGGGCGGCCCTCCCGGCACAGGCCGCGACGGCCAGGCCGAGGGTCGTTGTACCGAAAAATTTTAGAAAATTCCGACGGCTGTCCAGTGAAGTGCGCATTGGGCCTCCTGAATGATCCCTAGCAAAAAGGGAGTCACCGTGCAACGATTGATTTGGGACGCGAAGTGGGGCAATATGGGAGACACGACCCTCACTCCGAGGGGCCCCGATCCCGTGGACCCTCAGAAGGAAAGCGCATGAATATCAAGGAATTGACGGATCGTATCGTGGAAGACGGCGTCCTCACGCAGGAAGAGTATCGTATGTTCATGGACCACGTCGACGCCGACGGGCTCATCGACGCCGCAGAGGAGGCTCAGATCAAACGAATTCTCAGAATGATCCAGCACAGGGAGCTCAGCGTCATCACCCCCGAAGGCTCCACCCTGCAGGACGACTGACTCCGTAATCAGGAGAAGACAGGGGGCTGGCCCGTCATGAGCAGCACACTGCCCCACAGGTGGCCGTCGGTGTCGATGACCTTGCGGTTCCCCACGGCGGCGGTGAGCGGCACGTGGGTGAAGTGGTCGCTCCAGATGCCCACCACCACGCCCGTGCGACCGGCCATGGCCGCGTGGACGGCGTTCTGCCCCAGGCGGCGGCAGAAGATGGCGTCGGCGGGGGAGGCGGGGGTGGCCCGGATGATGTAGGAGGGGTCGATGTATTTCAGATTGACGGGGGCGCCGGCGGCGGCGAAGTGGCTCTTGATGGCGTCGCCCAGGAAGGTGCCCACATTGAGGAGCTTCTTGTTGCCCGAGGCGTCGTACTGGGGCGCGTCGCCGTGCATGAGCTCCTGCCCCGCTCCCTCGGCCACCACGATGACCATGTGGTTCTTGGCCTTGAGCACCTTGTCCACGTGGGCGAAGAAGGGCTCGAGGGCGAAGGGCACCTCGGGGATGAGCGTGCAGTCGACGTTGCCCGCTGCCAGGGAGGCGTGTGCGGCGATATACCCGGAGTGCCGGCCCATGAGCCGCACGAGACCAACGCCGCGTGGCGCGCCCTGGGCTTCGACCAGAGCGGCGTGGATGGCCTCCGTGGCCTTGGAGACCGCCGTCTCGAAGCCGAAGGTCCGGGTGATGAAGTTGATGTCGTTGTCGATGGTCTTGGGGACGCCCACCACGGCCAGCCGGTAGCCGCGGCGCTTCGCCTCCTCGTGGATGGCCATGGCGCCCCGCTGGGTGCCGTCCCCGCCGATGGTGAACAGGACGTTGATGGAGAGGCGCTCGAGGGCGTCCACCATCTCCTCCGTGTCCTGGTTTCCCCGCGAGGAGCCCAGCATGGACCCGCCCTTGAGGTTCCAGTCGGCCACCATCTCCGGGGTGAGTGCCACGGTCTCGTATCCTTCCGAGGCCACCATCCCCGCATATCCGTACCGGAACCCGGTCACGGTCTTGAGCCCGTACCCGCTCACCAGTTCGTTGACGATGGCGATGATCACGTTGTTGATACCCGGACACAGCCCGCCGCAGGTCACGATGCCCGCGCGGGTCTTACGCGGATCGAAATAGATGCGGTCCCGCGGGCCCGCCGCCTCGAAGGCGAGGCTGAGATCCACATCGTCGGTGACGGCCTTCCCGTGGAGGAAGACCCGCTCCCCCGGAACGATGAAGTTGGGGACCAGATCGTTGTCGGCCGTGGAGAGGGCGAGGGGTGAGGGGATCTTGCATTCCCCGAGGATTTCGACGTTGAGATTGGGGGTGGGTTCCAATGGGCCTCCTGTCAGCCCTCGCCGCCGCCGTCTGCGTCCAGGTCGAGGGGCTCGCTGGCGCGGCGATAGGTGGTCTCGTGATCGAGGTCCGCGCCCAGCTTGTCGAGCATGATCCGGGCCTTCGCCTCAATGTCGGGCGGGGTGTCCTGGCCCATGTGGACCGTCATGGTCGGGAAGGCCATGGAGATCCCTGCCTCCTCGAACTGCTCCATGATGGACATCATGAGATCCTGCTGGATGTCGAGGTACTCGCCCCACACCACAGTGGTGGTGAAGCAGTAGATCATGATGGAGAGGGAGGAGTCTTTGAACTCATTGAAATTGACCAGATAGAAATCGTTGCGGATCCCCTCGTGGTCCTCGATGAGCTTCTTGGTGATGGCGATGGCCGTCTTCATCATGAGGGGTGTGGTGGAGTAGGTGACCCCCACATGGAAGTAGATGCGGCGGCGGTCGCGGCGGTTGAAGTTGCGGATGGCCTCGGAGGCCAGCTTGCCGTTGGGGACCTGAACCAGGGACTTGTCGAAGAGGCGGATCTGGGTGGATCGGAAGCCGATCTGCTCCACGGTCCCCTCGGCGTCGGTGACCTTGATCCAGTCGCCCACGGAGAAGGGCTTGTCCGTCAGGAGCATGATGGAGCCGAAGAAGTTGGAGAGGGTGTCCTTGGCGGCCAGGGCGAAGGCGAGACCGCCGAGCCCGAGACCGGCGAGGAGCCCCGAGGGGTTGTAGCCCAGCTCCTGCATGAACATGACCACACCGATGACGATGAAGAGGATGCGCAGGATCTGGTCGACGAAGGGGACCAGCTTGTCGTCGATGAGGGTGTCGCTGCGGGAGGTGATGCGTTTGAGGAGGTAGGTCACCACCTTGATGGAGCGGATGGCCGTCCAGGTGAGGATCACCACCGCCCCGAGCCGAAAGAGGGTGTAGATGGTCTCCTCGCCCCTCGGATAGCGTTCCATGGGCAGGATGGCGATGGCCGCCAGGATGCCGAAGTAGACCACGGTGACGCGCAGGGGGACGCGGATCACCTCGAGCAGCAGATCGTCCACCTCGGTGTCGGTCTTCTCGGCCAGGCGCCCCATGATCATGAGGAACCCCTCGACGATGTACTTGCGGAGGGCGTAGGAGAACAGCAGGATCCCCAGGGAGCCCAGGGCCTCGCCCCAGGTGATGGCCACGTGGGGAATGTTGGAGTAGAAGAAATCTTGGAGCGTCGTGATCAGGGATGCGTACATGTCAGCCTCCCGTGCGAGCTCAAAAAGGGGCGGATCAGTGACCGCCCTTCATTTTGGGCTTCACGTGGCGAATACGATATGCGAGGAAGAACCCGATAATAGCAAAGGGAATGAGGAAGGGGAACCAGTAATTCCAGTTCATGGTGGTGAGGCGCCCCAGGGACATGGACTGGATGGCCACGCCGAGATAGACGAACCCGTCGATGATGCCCGTTGCGGTAGCGGTGGCCTGCTTGCCGCCGAAGTCCGCCGTGGCGGCTCCCGAGAGCATGCCGTGGGTGCCGATGACGCCGAAGGACATGACAATGATGACCGCAAAGAAAATCCACGGCTTGATGGCCGCTGTGTTGGGAATGAGGAACATGGCGATGGACGCCAGGATCAGCACGACGATCATCATTCCGTACAGAAGCGCCGCCACCGGCGGACGCCGGGAGTTGAAGAGCCTGTCGGAGATGATGCCCGCGGTCATGGATCCCATGGCACCGGAGAGGAAGAGCCCGATGCCCAGGGCCAGACGGAAGTTGGGCGCGCCCATCTCCTTGGCGAAGGCCCCGAACCATTGGATGGAGCCGTCCCGCAGGATGCCCGTACACAGCTCGATGAAGGAGATGGTGAGCACGATGGGGTGGGTGATGATGCGCTTGACCAGCTGCACCACGGGGATCTTCTCCTCGGAGTCGAATTCGTTGTCGGTGCCCGTGGAGAATTCGGGGAAGCCGGCCTCGGCGGGGGTGTCCCGGATGAAGATGAGGGTGGAGATGAACATCACGAAGAGGAACATGCCGGGGATGAGGAAATAGAACTGCGGACTCCCGGCGAAGAAGGACTTCATGAGGAAGGGGGAGACCGTGTAGGCGAGGAAGAGCCCCGAGGCGATGAGGATGCCGAAGATGCCGCCGAAGACCCCGCGCTCGGAGATATGGAACCAGTTGGAGTTCACCTTCACGATGGCCACGGAGGCGAAGCTCTGGAAGTACATGTTCACGCCGTAGAGGATGGCGAGGGTGGTGGTGAAGTTCCCCACCTTGCCTGCACCGAGCAAAAGACCGATGACCACGTTGATGACACCGGAGCCCAAGGTGGCGATGAGCATGGCCTTGCGGCCGCCGATCTTGTCGGTGAGGGGCCCGTTGAACAAAAAGGAGACGCCGTAGGTGATGGCGCCCACCATGGTCACGAACCCGAGGCCGGCCTTGGTGAGCAGACCGAGCTCGCCAAGCTCAGCCTGCGCGGGAATGTAGCTGTACCTCCCCATATACAGCGCCGCATAGGCGATTCCCAGGGGGAACCAGTTCCAGAAGCGGCGGCTCGAGAACTTCGAGGAGTAGGTTGGAGTGGACATGAATACCTCGCTTGAAAAGAGTGGCATGCGTCCCGGGCGCATCCCGTGGGTCAACCGCAAGAACCGGACCGGGGCGCTAATGATAAACTTTTCACGGGATTGAAACAAGGAATTATTGGACATGTCCATGCCGAGCGGGAGCTCCGTCACGGGGAGGACCCGGCGGAACCGGCTCTGCTGTACGGATAAAATTTGATATTCCCGCCCCGGTGCGGGTATAACCGTACGCGTAAAGGACCACCATGCACCTTCTTCTCCTGCTCATCGGAATATCGACCCCCGTCCATGCGGCCCTCATAGGCGCCAAACGTCCCCACAAGATCTTCGTCGTGGCCGATCGCAAGGGCGGACGGGACATCCTCCGCATCCCACTGTACGGAGGCGCCAACACCTGGTTCACCCGCGACACGCGCTCGGAGACCTCCCTCCAATGCTCGGGCAAACGCCTCCTTTACACCGCCGGGGGCAAGCTCCACTGGCAGCAGGTCGACAAACCGCTCAAGGAGCACACCCTGGGCCGTGTCCCCGCGGGGCTCGCCTCCCTCTACGGCGGAAAGCTGCGGCGCTTCATCGTCCCCGACCCTCTGGGGGTCAAGGTCCTGTGGCCCGGCAGCGTCGCCCTCAACGTCAAGAGCTACGACGGCTCCCTGACAGCGAAGATCTTCCCCCCCGCCGGCAGGAGCATCGTTCACCCCGCCAGCTGGCGGCCCGGGGGCGCCGAGCTCCTCTACCTCACCCACGAGAAGAAGACCGGACGGCTGCTCCTGCACTTCCGCGACGTTCGCAAGACCAGGGACCGCCTCGTCCTCTCGCCGCTGGGCATGGGGATCCGTGACGTCGCCGCCTTCGAGGTGCACTGGTCCCCCGACGGCCTCTGGGTCGCCCTCAACCTCGACGCCGTCCCCCTCAAGGGTGGCGACCGCCGCCGCTTCTTCCTCCTGTACAACCTCTCCACGGGCAAGTCGCACAGCTTTCCCAACGGATACGGCATCAAGAAGCTGCACGGGTTCAGTTCCAAAAACCACCTGCTCCTCACGGCGGGCTGGGGCAAGAAGAAGGCCGCCTGGCGCATGGGCCCCCTCCCCTCCCGGTCCATGAAGCGCATCGACACCCTCGGCGTCGAAGAGGCGTACGGCTACTACGCCCCCCGAGCCAACCTGCTCATCAACCAGGTGTGGCAGTGCAAAAAACCCCGCCTCTCCTCCATCTCCCTCTACGGCACCCGGATCCGCCTGCTCAAGTGGGCGCGGTGGACCGAGATCATCGCCATGGACGAATCCAGCACCTGGGCCATCTTCCGAGGCGGCGGCGCCTGCAACACCCCCAGACCCAACCTCTACCTCATGCGCACCGACGGTTCCCTCCTCCTCCGCGAGCTGCCCCGTGGCCGCTTCGGGCGCCTTCGGCACATAAACCCCGCCGATCTCGCCATCTGCCACTAAATCACCGGCGTACAGGACACGTCGTCGTCTGCGGACCTGCCACGGCACCGCCCTGTCCCTGAGACCAGCCACGAAAAGAGCCGAATTGCAGTTGCGCCGGGCGCCATATCCCATTAAAAAGGGACATCCGAAACAGGAGGTTGATATGGCTCTTTTTAGGCGCGGTCTCATCGACATCCACAGTCTCTCCCCCGAGGGGATCCTCTCCATCCTGGAGCTGGCCCGGCGCCTCAAGGAGGCCCTCGCCCGAAGGGACATCCCCGGCTACAAGCTCGGTCGGGACCGCGACATGCTGGTCGCCCTCCTCTTTTACGAGAATTCCACCCGGACGCGCTCCAGCTTCGAGATCGCCGCCCTCCGCCTGGGCCTCCAGGTGACGGGCTTCGGCTCCATCGAGGGTTCCTCGGTGAAGAAGGGCGAGTCCCTGGCCCACACGCTGGACATGTTCGACGCCTACCAGTGTGACGCCGTCATCCTGCGCCACCCCCTGGACGGCGCCGCGAAACTCGCCTCGAACCGCGTGGGTATCCCCGTCTTCAACGCCGGCGACGGCAAACGGCAGCACCCGACCCAGACCATCCTCGACCTCTTCACCATCCTCGAGCGTCACGGACGGCTGGACCACCTGCACATCGGCCTCTCGGGTGATCTCAAGTACGGTCGCACGGCCCACACCCTGGCGCTGGCGCTGACCCTCTTCCCGGGCAACACGCTCCATCTCAACGCCCCGGCCAACCTGGCCATGCCCGCGGCCATCACCGACCTCGCCCGGGCCCGCGGCACCGAGGTCGTGCTCCACACCTCCCTGGAGCGGATGGTCCCCGAGCTGGACATCTTCTACCAGACCCGCATCCAGCGCGAGCGCATGCCCGATCCCATGGAGTTCGAGGAGGCCAAGAAGGCCGGCGTCTTCACCCTCGACCTCATGGACCGCACCCGCCCCGGCTTCGGGCTCATGCACCCGTTGCCCATCGACAAGGCCCTCCCGGGGATCCTCCCCGAGCTCGACGACCACCCTGGCGCCCTCTACAAGACCCAGGCAGGGAACGGGGTCCCCACGCGCATGGCCCAGCTGGCCCTGGCCCTGGGCCTGGCCGACGACCACATCGCCGGGGCGCAAAGGGAGATCGACTCCTCCGACTCCTTCCTCACGACCCTGCCCGTCTCTAGGAAACCGGTGCGCGAGGGCGTCTCCATCCGACCCATCCGGGATCGGGGCGTCGTCATCGACCACCTGCGACCCTACGCCGAGTCCCTCCTGGCGCGCCTCTTGAAGCTGGAAGAGCGGGGCGACATCTACCGCGCGGCCACGGTGCGCAGCGTGAAACGCCCCGAGAACATCAAGGGGATGCTCATGATCGAGGATCGGGCCCTCACCGAGGCCGAGCTGGCCCTGGTGGCCGCCCTCTCTCCCGGAGCCCGGGTCAACCGCATCGTCAACTCCCAGGTCATCGAGAAGCTGGCGCTGGCCCTCCCGGACACCATCGCCGGCATCGAGTCCCTGCACTGTCCCAACAGCGGCTGTGTCTCACGACCTGAGCACCGGGAGCATGTCGCCCCCAGCTTCGTGAAGATGGGCCCGGACACCGTGGCCTGCACCTGGTGCGACCATGTCATGAACACCCGCGAACTGTTCTCCTCCCTCTCCCGCATTTAACATATTGCAAATATCCTGAATATAGGCGCAGTTCTTTCTCAGTTGGGAAATTTGATGGTGGGATTTCGGGAAAAAAACAGAAGAGAAAGAGGAAGTGAAGGATCGGGAACTGAGAAAGAACGCCTATACAGATCCTATAGTGGCGGTAAAATTTTCTGTCAAGGATAAATTCTTAAATTTTTTTATTTTTACAGTGGGGGTGTAAGCAAGGCTGGCGCGGTTCCCGGATGGAGACAGAGGTCATCAGCGGAAATTCACCTCGGGAGCAGCCCAGGATCCGCCACCGGCGGTGATCCCGACGATACCCTCCGTGTTGGTGGTGTCCAGGAAGGTCATCTCGATGCCGCCGAAGGCGTGGAGCACGACCTGGACGTTGAGGATCTGAGAACCGTTGAAGATGGAGGCGTTGACGTAGGTGAGCACGACCATCTCGGGATAGGAGTCCACGATGACCGGCAAGGTGGGCTGGACCATGTAGTCGTCCCACAGCAGGGCGATGCGGGGAGACCCCAGCAGGAACTCCGAGAGGGTCGGCGTGAAGTCGGTGTCCGGGGACCCGAAGGTGAGGAACCCGTTGGATCCCACATAGACCGAGCTGTAGCTGCCGTTGTAGAAGGGGAAGGCGAAGCCCAACTCGATCTCCTGGGAGTCGTCGTCGGCCAGCTGCAGCGTATAGCTGTCCGAGGTGCTGCCAGGCTCCACGGCCCAGCCGTTGGTGCCGACGGCGGACCAGACGTAGAGCGCCGAACCTCCGGGGGAGAACTGGATGTTGGTGTAACTGAGGTCGCAGCTGTCCCCCGAGGTGTTGGGATTGAAATATTCGTAGATGGAGGAGCAGATGGCCAGGTGGGAGCACTCGCTGTCGTAGCAGTCCACAGCCCCGTCACCGTCGTCGTCGACGCCGTTGTTGCAGATCTCTCCGGTCACGACGCCGCAGTCGGGCAGGCCGGCGCACTGGGGATCGTCACAGTCCACGAGCCCGTCGAAGTTGTCGTCGATCCCGTTCCAGCAGTCTTCCCACATGCACTCCTCGGCCCAACTGCAGTCGGGATCCTCGCAGTCCACGAGCCCGTCGCCGTCGTCGTCGAGGCCGTTCCAGCAGATCTCCTCCACGGGGTTGCAGGCTGTGCTGTTCCAGCAGTCCTGGTCCTCGCAGTCCACGAAGCCGTCACCGTCGTTGTCGAGGCCGTCGGCGCAGTTCTCCACGCCGGGCAGGCACTCGTCCGCCTCCAGACAGTCGGGATCGTCACAGTCCACGCGCCCGTCCAGATCGTCGTCGATCCCGTTCTCACAGATCTCGTCGTGCACGATGCACCCGTCGAACCACTGGCAGTCCGGGTCGGCGCAGTCGATGAGCCCGTCGCCGTCGTCGTCGAGGCTGTTGTTGCAGATCTCCTCGGTGACCTCGCACCCTGGGAAGTCGGCGCAGTCCGGGTCATGGCAGTCCAACAGGCCGTCCCAGTCGTCGTCGATGCCGTTGTCGCAGATCTCCTCGGCGGGCTCGGCGCACGCCTGGTGGCTGAAGCAGTCCTGATCGTCGCAGTCGATGAACCCGTCCCCGTCGTCATCGGTCCCGTTGTCACAGGTCTCCGAGTAGGTGCACGCCTCGGCGCAGTCCACATCGAGACAGTCGGCGAAGCCGTCCAGATCGTCGTCGAGGCCGTTGTCGCACACCTCGGGGTTCAGGTTGTTGTTGTTGGTATTGTTCACGTTGTTGCTGGAACACGCGGAGTCGCTGAAGCAGTCCTGATCGACGCAGTCGATGAACCCGTCCCCGTCGTCGTCCAGCCCGTTGTCGCAGATCTCCTTGTCCCCGTTGCCCGAATCGTCGTCACAGGCAGCCAGGGGAAAGGCCAGGGATAAGAGCATTACAAACAACAACTTGCGAATCACCATCTTGCACCTCCGGGTGGTTGTATTGCCAGTTATAATTTTGCCGTAAATTCCAGCAGGCGCAACCGTTTTTTTTGACTATCGCCAAAGCGTCGTTCGTCCACCCGAGTCCATCCCCCGGCTGTTCTCACCGGGACTTTGCCGAAAACACTTTGACAAAACAGTGGAAATAAGAGAGAGGTCTCCTATGCGCGCGCTGGCCCTTCTCCTCACGATCCTCACCCTCGGCTGCGGCCGGGACCAGAACGGATCTGCGCTCACCGTGAGCTGCGCCATGGGTCTCTCCGTGGTGGCCCAGGACCTGGGCGACGCCTTTGTGCAAAAGCACCCGGGGACGCCCCTCCGGTTCAACTTCGCCGCTTCGGGGAAGCTGGCCGCGCAGCTGCGCCTGGGCGCCCCGGTCGACCTCTTCCTGAGCGCCTCGCTCCCCCTCATGGACGATCTTGAGCGCAGGGGGGTGGTCGTCCGGGGAAGCCGTGTGGACTTCGCCACCAACACCGTGGTGCTCATCGCCCCCAGGGGGAGTCCCCTCACCAGCGTGGGGGCTCTGTCCCGCTTCTCTGGGCGGCTGGCCCTGGGGAATCCCGCCTCGGTCCCCGCGGGTCGCTACGCCCGTGACGGGCTGCGCGCCCTGAAGCTCTACGACCGCCTGAGACCGCGCATGGTCTTCGGAGAGCACGTGCGGCAGGTCCTGGACTACGTGGTCCGCGGCGAGGTGGACGCGGGCCTGGTGTATCGCACGGACTACCTGTCCGCCGCCTCCCGGGTGCGCATCGTGGGCACGCTCGCGCTGGCGGCCCCAGTGATCTTCCCCGCGGCGCTGGTGGCCTCCGCGCGCCACGCGACCCGCGCCCGGCAGTTCCTCACCTTCCTGAGATCGAAGGAGGCCCGGGCGATCCTCGTCCGCGCCGGCTACAGCCCTCCCCCGGAGACCGCCCCGTGATCCATCCGCTGCTGCTCTCCTTCAAGGTGGCGCTCACGGCCACGGTCCTCGTGATCCTCGCGGGCACCGCCCTGGGGTATCTCCTGGCCACCCGGCGCTTTCGGGGCAAAGAGCTCCTGGATGTCCTCCTCACGCTGCCGCTGATCATGCCCCCCACGGTGACCGGCTACTACCTCATCGTCCTCTTCGGCAGGCGCGGCGTCCTGGGCGGCCCTCTCTACGATCTCACGGGCTACACCCTCATGTTCTCCTGGCATGGGGCCGTACTCGCCTCCTTCATCGTCTCGCTGCCGCTCATGATCCGGACGTCCCGCGTGGCCATGGAGTCCGTGGACGAGACCCTCGTCGACACCGCCACCCTCATGGGATACTCGCGGTGGGAGATCTTCCGGCGCGTGCTGCTCCCCCTGTCGCGCCGCGGGCTCATCGCCGGGGCCATCCTCTCCTTCGCCAGGGCCCTGGGAGAGTTCGGCGCCACCCTCATGGTGGCGGGCAACATCCCGGGCTCCACGGACACCATGCCCATCTCCATCTACTCCCACGTGGCCATGGGCGAGTGGTCCAAGGCAAACACCATGGTGCTGGTCTTCACGGCCTTCTCGGCGATCTTCCTGTACGCCGCCCTCCACATCACCAGGAGGCGGGCATGACTCTCACCGTGGAGATCTCCAGGCGATACCGCGAGTTCGACCTCGACGTGGCCTTCACCGGGGGCGACGAACTGGGGGTCATCTTCGGCTTCTCCGGGGCCGGCAAGAGCCTCACGCTGCAGATGATCTCGGGGCTGAAGCGGCCTGGGGCGGGACGGATCGTCCTTGGGGACCGGGTGCTCTTCGACTCGTCCCGGGGCATCGATCTGCCCCCCGGGGAGCGACGGATCGGCTACCTCTTCCA
>QKIM01000657.1 GCA_003249585.1 Deltaproteobacteria bacterium | reverse complement strand
GGGGTATGTGCAGAAGCCGTTCAACTTCAAGCAGCTCATGAAGGCCCTCATCGGGGCCCTGTCCATTCGTTCACAGGTGTGAAAGATTCTTCACATTTTTTTTGATTTCACAGGGGACCCGGGCGGTTTTTGCGCTTGATCCGTCGGCGGACCTGGCCAATACTAATAGTAGATCGTGTGCGCGCACTCGACATCGACCCGACATCTTCACCAAGGGAGCCGACCATTGCACTCACGTCTCGCACTGCTGCTCATCCTCGCGGTCCTCGGATGTGACCGGAGTACCAGAGAGCCGACCACGCCCAAGCCCCTTTTGCCGCAGCGCTCCACCGCCGTCGCCCTCGACGCCGAGGACCTGGTCCTCGTCCACTTCGCCGCGAAAAAACTGAAGGAGGCCCCGGCAACCTTCGGCGACAACGATCTGGCCTGGCTCTCCCTGCGGCGCGACCTCAGGCGCCTCGACCTCAGCGGGACCCACGTGACCAACGAGGGGCTCTTCTTCCTGACCAACCTCCACCACCTCGCACACCTGGACCTTACGGGGACCCCCATCGACGACGTGGGCCTCGAGTATGTGGCCCGCATCCGGTCCCTGGAATACCTCAGCCTCAAGGACACCCGCGTCTCCAACGACGCCCTCACCCACGTCTCCAAGCTGCTGCGCCTGCGCAGCCTCAACCTCGCCCACACGGACATCACCGACGCGGGGATGACCTATGTCGGGCACATGACGGCGCTGGACGATCTGGATCTCTCCTTCACCAGCGTCTCCGACAGGGGCCTCGGACATCTCGCGTCCCTGCCCGACCTCGAGGCGCTGGCCCTCGACTCGGTCAACATCACCGGCTCGGGGCTCCGCCATCTGGCGCGGCTCAAGGGGCTTCTCCGGCTGGACCTGGCCGGCAACACCATCGGCGGCGGGCTCGGGCACCTGGCAAAACTGACACGGCTGCGGTCGCTCCTGTTGGACCGCACCGACGTCACCCGGAGGGATCTGACCCACCTGGCCGGTCTGCCTGCGCTGGTCCACCTCGATCTGTCAGGCAACCGCCACCTCACCGAGAAAGACCTGGCCCCGGTCATGGCGCTCAAGGGGCTCACCTCCCTGAAGCTCCGCGACTGTGCCATGGAAGATGCCTACCTCGCGCACATCGCACCCCTCACCGCCCTCACGGTGCTCGACCTGAGCGATAACAGCGCCATCACCGATGCCGGCTTCCTCCAGCTTGGACGGCTGCAGCACCTCTCGACCCTCCTGGTGCGCAACACAGCCATCTCCGACGCGAGCGCTCCGACGCTGGCCGGGTTTCGCCAGCTCAAGATCCTCAACCTCGAAAACTGCCCCATCTCAGACGTGGGGATCGCCCGCTTCGCCACCCTGACCCGCCTGGAAGAGCTCAACCTCTCGGGCGCCATCATCAGCGCGCTGTGCCTCGACGGACTGCGCGCCATGACCCGCCTCAAGGTGCTCGACCTCGGCAGCGAGGACTTCGACGGCCAGGCCCTCCACGATCTCTCCCGCCTCAAAAACCTCTCCCGCCTCTCCCTCTCCATCAACTCCAGTGGAGCGGCGCTCTTCGCCACCCTCTCCCGGCTCCCCCGCCTTGCGCATCTGTCCGTCTCAGGGCGCCGCATCGCCGACGAGTCGCTCAAACACCTGAGAGCCTTTGGCGCGCTTCGCTCCCTGGAGATCTCAGGGGCCATGATCACCGATCACGGGGTCCGCGAGCTGCGCCACCTCGGCGGACTGGAGCGGCTCGCGCTGCCCTTCTGCCACAGGCTCACCTATCGCGCCATGGACTCGCTCTGCCAGCTGCACAGGCTTCGGGAACTGGATCTGGAGCAGGTCCCCATTGGGAATCGCGGGCTCGCCAGGCTCACGAGGCTGGAGAATCTCCGCAAGCTCTATGTCATCGCCACGGGCATCACCGACGCGGGCCTCCCCGCGCTGAACCGCCTGCACCGTCTCACGGATCTGGACTGTTCACGGAACCCCATCACCAGCGCCGGGGTCGCCGTCCTGACCGAGCTGCCCAACATCGAGAAGATCGCCCTCGCCCGCACGCGCATCGACGACCGTGGCGTGCTCGCCCTCGAGGAGTTGCGCTTTCTGCGGGACGTCAACCTCTCGGGTACCAACATCAGCGACCGGTCCCTGAACGCGCTGAGCGCCATGCACCTTCTCACGGTCCTCGACCTCTCGGCCACCCCCGTGGGAAACTCCGGGATGGTCCACCTGCGCAAGATCGGACACCTCGCCTCCCTCAACCTCAGAGGCACCAACGTAGGCGACGAGGGCATGGAATTCATCGCGGGGCTGCTGCGCCTGGTCTCCCTGAACCTGCAGTCCACCAAAGTGGGCGACCGCTCCATCACCCACCTCTCCAAGCTCCGCGTGCTGGACTCCCTCTTCCTCAACGCGACCCATATCAGTTCCAGCGGGCTTGAGCAGCTGCAGACCGCCCTCCCCGTGACCGTCATCGACTGACGGCCCCTTGAAATTTGCCCCGGTCGGTCCAAGCTGCTAGACTTGAGGGCACGCCGTCGTCCGGCATCAGATGTCATGTCCCGATTTCTCCTCCCCCTTTGTCTCCTCGTATCCCTGACCGCCTGCTCGGGCCAGGGCCACCGCCCGGGTCGGGACGAAGCGGGCGTGCGCGCGGTACCCCCATCTGCCCCGCAGCGTTCCCTGGGGGCCCACCGGCCGGCTCCATCCAAGCCCTCCACCTTCGAGGTCTTTCATGACGCGACCCTCGTGGCGGGACACCCGAGGCCACACGCGGCCGCCCACCCGACCATGGCGAAGGCGCATCCCAGTCTGCCCCCGGCGGCTCGTCCCGCCGCGCGAAACGTCTACTGGTGGTGGAAGAAGAGGAACAAGCTCCTGCAGGAGCGGCTCGCGGCCACAAAGCGGGTCGACGTGCTCTTCGTCGGGGACTCCATCACCCACTACTGGGAGATCGAGGGCGCAGACGCCTGGGCCCACGCGTTCGGTTCCTGGCATCCCTTCAACTTCGGCGTCGGAGGCGATCAGACCCAGCACATCCTGTACCGCCTGAAGCACACAGCCTTCGGCGCTCTGAGACCCAAGGTCGCCGTGGTCATGGCGGGGACCAACAACGCGGCACTGAGGACCTCGCCACGGAACATCGCGCTGGGAATCAAGGCCATCGTGAAGACGTTGAAGGAGAAGTTCCCGGGGATCAAGATCCTCCTCGTGGGTATCCTGCCCCGAGGCGACCGCCCCACGGGAGCAGGCCGGCGGGCCCTGGGCACCAACCCCCTCCTCGCCCGGCTGCACAACGGAAAGGACATCTTTTACGTGGACTTCACCAGCCTCTTCAAGAAGGGCCACGCCGTCATCGCGAAGCTCTTCAAGCACGACTCCCTCCACCTGTCCCACGCAGGCTACGCCCTGTGGGGTCAGCTGCTGGCCCCGAAGATCCGAACGCTACTGGAGCCCCGGAAGGTCTTGATTCCATGAGAGCGCTCCTGCTCATCGCCTTGTTGGCGGCCTGTCAGGCGCAGCCCGAGCCCGAGGCCCCGCCCCCGCCGCCCCAGGAGGCGCCCGCGCCGCTGCCGCCGCCTGCCGCCGACCCCTACTTGGCCGAGTCCATCGATGCGCCCCTGGTGCGCATCCTCGCCCCCGCCGAGGAGGACGTGGTGGACAACCCGGCCATCATCACCATCTCGACCTACAACATCCACCACTACGAGCTCTACGACAACCGGGTCCTCGTGCGCCGGGAGACCGCCCCTCTGGAGCACACGGACATCACGTGGACCATGCTGGACACTGGGCTCCCCCACACCCTGGAGCTCTTCGGATACACCTCCGACGGGACCGAGGTCGCCTACGACCGCGTGCGGGTCATCCCCATGCCCGAGATGGATCTCTCCAAGGGCGACCTGGTGGGGAGCCTGTGGATCTCTTACTACTACGTATCGCAGGAGGTGGACTTCGGTGTCCGCGAGGAGATCGTGCTGCGGGATCCGCAGTGCGTCCCCGTGGCCGTCGTGGACTACCGCTTCATGTCCGAGGTGTGCGTCGAGGGGACGGGGCGGCTCTTGGACAGCGGCATCATCAACTTCGCCTCCCGGTGCGACTGCGCCATCCCCTGCACCTACGGCGGTGGCAAAATCTGTTACACGGAGCTGGCCAAGGACAGGTATCCCTGGGGCTCGGGCGCCGCCGGCGCCTCCCTCATCCCCTTCCGCTCCCTGGCCGTGGACGCCAACGTCATCCCCCACGACACCCTCATCTACATGGAGGAGTGGGACGGGGTCTATATCCCCGCCCGGGACGGCCTGGGCAACTTCGTCCACGACGGCTGCTTCATCGCCCATGATGTGGGGGGCTGGATCAAGAACGACCACTTCGACTTCTTCTCGGGGACCCACGCCATGTGGCTGGCGCTGGAGCGCATCGTCCCCACCCGCACCCGCTTCACCATGTACATGAACTCCGGCCGCTGTCAGTGGCTGCGCGACTACATCAAGACCAGCCGCGCCCCCAGGGGCAACCGCCCCGACTCCCTCGACTGACCTACATATGGGACCAGTCCCTGAACCCGAAGAGGACGCGTTTGTAGAACTGCCGGAGGCTGAAGACGTTGAAGTCCTGCCCCCTGAGCGGGATGAAGACCAGCAGGAAAAGATGCAGCAGGGTGATGCCGAAATTCTGTATGGTGAAAGAAAGGTGCAGCTTCTGCGTCAGGATGGCCACGACGATGATGTTGGCGATAGTGGCCATCTCCGTGAGGAAGAGGAAGAGGTAGGTGATACGGAACCGCCGCATAAGCGCGAGCACCCCCATCACCAGGAAAAAGATGGTCCCCGCGAGGTTGGGGAGGCCCGCGTCGCCTCCCCGGCCGAACCGGTAGACGGGCGCCGAGGAGAAGAGCAGGATGAGGGCCTCAAGGGCCAGGACCCCGGCCACCACACCAGGCCCGATCCAGCGGCTCCTGAGCTGGTCGGCCTCCTCGAAGAAGGAGTCGGACAGGGAGGTGTTCTGGATGTTCTTGATAAAGGTCGACACCGCCTTGGTCACGTCCTCACGGGTGGGAGAGACGGAGAAGAAGTAGACGTTGACGTTTCCCAGGGGGACGGCGCCGGTCATGCCGAAATGCACGTGGTCTTCGGTCTCGGGGAAGAAGTAGGTCCAGATCCCGTTCTTCTCGGCCTTCTTCATGTGGCTCTCCTTGAGCTTCCCGGTCTTCTGGATGAACCGCTTGACGAACCCCTTCTCCGTCATGGAGGTGGGGACGAAGAACATGGAGAAGTTCTTGGAGGGCGACAGGGCGCTGCGCTTCGCCTCGGGCCCCACGTTAAAGTCCGCCCGGAAGATCCCCTGCTCCATGACCGACAGCCCATATATGCTGCTCGTTCGGTCGATGACAGCGTTGATGGCGGCGTTCACGTCGCTGAGGCTGCGGATCCTGATACTTCGCCCGCTGGGGGCCGTCTTCTGTATTTCGGGCATTATGCTCCCTCCCGCGGTGTTCACGACCGCTGCCGTGACATCATACCGCATTTCCCGGCCAGGGGAAAAACCTCTTTTTACGGGCAGGACGGGTCCTGCCCATTTTAGAGGGCTCGCCACGGCTTTCGTACGGGCAGGACGTGTCCTGCCCCCTTCAGAGAACTCGCCACGGCTTTCGTACGGGCA
>QKIM01000258.1 GCA_003249585.1 Deltaproteobacteria bacterium | reverse complement strand
GGGTCGGAGACGAGTCGCCCGTCGCGAGCGTGCAGGCGCTGGTGTCGAAGGCGGTGCAGGTGTCACTACACGAAAGGACGCCGCCCTCGAACCCGAGTCCAAGTGTATCGCAGGTCGCACCACCCAGCGCAGTCCCGTCGCACACTTCGCCGGCATCGATGACCCCGTCGCCGCACACAGGCGTCACGTTGTTGGTGTTGCCCGTATTGTTGACGTTGTTGGTGCTGGTCGTGTTGTTGATGTTGTTGACGTTGCCGGTGTTGCTGGTGTTGTTGACGTTGCTCGAGTTGTTCGAGGCGCTGTCGTCATCACAGCCGGCGAAGGCCAATACAAGAACAAGAAGAAGGTTCAGACGATACATGCACACACTCCTCGACGGATCCGATGTCACCCCGTCCACCTTAATAAGATATCCCGAATCGGGGAAGAATCAAACGGGTTTGTGGTTATTCTTTGTGCCGTGTCGGGTTGTTGGCTGTCCGGATGAGCTCCTCGATCTCCGACCGGTGCAGCCCATACCGCTCCTTGATGATCTCCTCGAGGATCTCCAGCATCGTCTTTTTCTCGACAATGGAGAGGAGCTTGAGTCGCTTGTGCGCCGACAGGGTGATGCCGACCTTTACGGTGTCTTGTGACATGGGTTCTCCTTGGACGTGATTCTCCGGCACCGCCGGTCACTTCCCGTTTGATCTTATAGAATGTCCGGCTTCAAGGGTCAACAGATTTGGGGCTGACCGGCACCGAAACAGTGGCTCGGTGGGATGGGTGTGGTGATTCAGCTTCAAAGGCGGCGAAAAATACGGTATGCAGTCCCCCTGACAGTTCAGCGCTTCGCGCTTTCACCAACCCAAGGAGTTGAAGATGAAAACCACTATCCTGTTCCTCGTTACCGCGCTGCTCGCCTTCGCCGGCTGCAAGAAGCAGTGCGACTGCAAAGGCAAGGACGCCCCGGCCGCCACTCCCAAGAGTGGCACCACGAGCACGCCTGCGGGCGCCGTGGACCTCTCCCTCAATGAGTACAAGATGCTCTACTTCATGGCTTATATGAATGGAAAGAACCTCAAGCGCGACGGAATGAAGATGAACACCGCCGCACTCGTTGCCGGTGCCAATGACGGCTGGAACGACAAGGAGCCCCTGGTCACCCAGGAGCAAATCCGCCCCATCCTCATGGAAATGCGGAAGAAAGCCATGGAGCGCATGAAGGGGAGAATGCCCCAGCCCAAGCCCGCCTCCCCGGAGATGCTGGCCAAGGCCAAGGAGAACGAGAAGAAGGCCAACGACTTCCTTGAGAAGAACAAGAAGGAGAAGGGGGTCATCGTGCATCCCAGTGGATTCCAGTACAAGATCCTCCGGGACGCCAAGGGCGAGAAGCCCACGGCCACGGACAAGGTCTCCTGCCACTACAAGGGCACCCTCCTGGACGGCACAAAGTTCGACTCGTCCTACGATCGCGGCGCGCCGACGACCTTCCCCCTCAATCGCGTCATCAAAGGCTGGACCCTGGGTATCCCCCTTATGCCCGTGGGCTCCAAGTTCATCTTCTGGATTCCCGGCAAGCTGGCCTACGGAATGACCCCCCCGACTCCCAAGATCGGTCCCATGGATATGCTGGTCTTCGAGGTTGAACTCGTCTCCATCGCCGGGAAACCCGCTCCCAAAACCGACATGAAGGCGGACGCCATGGCCCCTGCAAAGCCCGCAGCCAAGCCCGTAGCCAAACCCACCCCCAAGGCGATGAAATAGCGCCGCGAAGCCCAGCGCCGCCTCCCGACAACAGACCTGACAAACCAGGGGACCGAGGTTCGCGAGAACACTGAGCGGTGAACCCTCCCTGGCGTTCTTTCGAGTGCGCGCTATTCTTCGACCTGGTGATGAAGGGGCATGACGCCCTGAGGCATGGAGGAGAAGAGCTGCTGCATGAGCGTGCGCACCTTCTCGGTCTTGGCCCCCTGGGGCACGTAGACCCTGCCATCCCATACCACCGCACCGGTCTTGTTGTTGACGAGGGCCAGGACCATGAGATATCCGTGTCCGGCCATGATGGGACGCAGTGAAGATGCGCCGTTCTCAACACCCAGGTACCGGTTCACGGCGTCGGAGGGGCCCTGGTCGGCGGGGGGCTGGTAGGCCGGGACAACGTAGGACTGGGGGATGTCGATGATGATGGGGCCATGCTCCAGCGTTACGCGCACGGCGACCCGTGTGGCGACACGGGCCGTGTGGAGCGCCACGCGGCCTGCGGTTCGTGCCAGGGAGCGCACGAAGACACGGGAGGCCACGTTGGCGAGGCCCTTGGCGCCATGCAGGAAGAGCTTTCCGCCGATCTTGAGGATCCCGCCGATAGCGTTGCCGCCGCCCCCGCCGCCGCCCTTGCCCGCGGCCGCCGCGATCACGGTGACGACTCCGAAGACGATGACGGCGACCCCGACCACGACCAGCGTCACCTTGAGGAATTCCAGGAAGGCGTTGGGCTGCTCGAACTTCACGTTGTACCAGTTGGCGACGTAGAGGGAGAGATCGCTGGTCCCCGAAAGCTTTTTGAAGACGGCAGGGGCGATGTTGTGCTTGAGGGATCCCTGGCCGAGGCGTCCGGCGAAATGAGCGAGGCTGAACACGCCCTGCGCCAGGTCGCGCTCGGAGAGCGACTGGGAATACTGCCCCTGGTAGTTCACCGCGCGGCCCGACCAGAGCACCTGGTCCTGAACGCGATAGCGGCGCGAAGCGAGGAAATCGGGGATGTGGCGCTGAAGGGTCAGGGCGCTGTTCATGGCGTTGCGCCAGACTTTCGTGTACTGCTTTTTGCTGTACTTGCCCTCTACGTTGACCCGCACATCGACGGGAAGAATGGAGACCGTATTGCCTCCCGGGGCGATGGCAGGGCAGATGCGCCAGCCGACCGTCGGTGCAGGCGGCTTGGCCTGGCAGGCCAGAATACTGAAGAGCAGCGCGGGAAGACACAGGACGAATACTTTCATGGAAACCTCTCTCCTTTATGGAATAATAATGCCCTAAATATCTCAGAAAGCAAATGGGATGCCGAACCTCCGTCACAGCGGCGCAAGGCGGCTCTCCCCTGCGAAAAGCACGGAAAAATGATGAGAATACCGTAGAAGATGGCTTGGGGCGATGAAGATTCGGAGAGGTCGCGGCATGTCTTTTTTTTTCACAGTGTCAACCCAAAGCGGGCCCCTCACCATAGCTTCGCGTGAAGATCCCGCCGGGACCGAAGCGCACGACAGGGCCCGGGACCCTGGGCCATATTCGGAAGTTTCAGCTACCTTTTTGGGGCCTCTTCTGGCATGAATAGTAACGATGAACGTTTCAGATGATGCATTGATAGGCAAAAACGTCGGGAGCTTCAAAGTCGTTGCGACGCTGGGAGAGGGCGCCTACGGTACGGTGTACCAGGGTGTTCACCCCACCATCGGCCGCATGGTCGCCATCAAGGTGCTCAACGCCGCCTGGTCCTCAGACCGGGCCATTGTCAACCGATTCATTGACGAGGCCCGTGCGGCCAACTCCATCAATCATCCAAACATCATCCAGATTTACGATTTCGGCCAACTGGACGATGGACGGTTCTTTTGCATCATGGAGTACATTCAGGGCAAGGAACTAAACGAAATCATTGAGGAGCGCCAGGGGCTGGAGCTCAAGTACGTTGAAATCATCCTGCCCCAGATCGTCTCGGCGCTCTCGGCCGCACACGAGGCAAAAGTCATCCACCGGGACCTCAAGCCCGACAACATTATGGTCTTCCGCGACAGGGACGGAATAAAGATCAAGATCCTGGATTTCGGAATCGCAAAGCTCCTGGAGAACAAGGAGCCCGCCAAACGCAAGACCCAGTCGGGCGACATCATGGGGACACCGGCCTACATGGCCCCGGAACAGGCCAGGGGCAAGGTCGAGCTCATCGACGAACGGACCGACATCTATTCCCTCGGGGTCATCACCTATCAGATGCTCTCTGGGAAGCTCCCCATCGACGGGCGCTCCATCCCTGACCTGCTCATCAAGGTGCTCAACGAGGCGCCCACGCCCCTGAGCGAGGTGGCGCCGGAGCTGCCCGAAGGCATCGGTGTCTTTCTCGAGCGGGTCCTCTCCAAGAATCAGGAGGATCGTCCCGCCACTGCCGAGGCCTTCTATTCCGAGTTCGAACACGCCCTTTACAGTGATCCCCAGTACGCCGCGACGGCCATCGAGGATTCTCCACAGGAGATCACCTCCGTTCCGGTCTATCTCCTTGAAGAACATGGCTATGACCAGGAGATCGTCGGGCGGCAGCGGGACGCCAAGCATGTCACCTCGCAGACCGAAGAATACGAGGTCCTCTACTCATCGCAGATCCGTGAAGATCGCAAGAAATACATTGGACTGAACAAGAATCGATCAGACAGATTCAGATCAGGTCAGGCCCAGTACACGAGCTACGATTCGGCGCTTCAGGAGGCGATCAATGGCGAGAGATACGAAGAATCCCGTGAGGATTCCCAACTCATGCTCTCTGCCATAAACATCCGGGAAGAACTCGGTTACGGAGATCCCTCCGAACAGGCCCTCACCCCTGAACCACACCACACGGACATCTCCGGCGACAGCGGACTTATCGCTGCCGCCTTGAAAGCCCAGGATGAGCGCGAGAGCGAGCCGCTTCCAGTCAAAAAACGCTCAGGCAAGGTGGTGGAGAACATCATGTTCGGTGCGCTCCTGCTCGCCCTGGTCCTCGGTGCGCTCTATTACCTCATGGTGTACCGAAAGCCCGCTCCTGTCGATGAGCCGGCTAAGAAGCCAGCGAAAGGGACCCCGACGCATCCCGCACCGGTCGATTCGGCCATGGGCGCTTCCGACGTCATGACTGCCGACAGCCTGCCTCCGACCCGGCCCGTCCCCGCCATGTCCGCCATGGTCGCTGTCCGTGACGCCATGCCGCCCGTGTCCACCATGGGCCAGGTGGCCTCCTGCAGCAAGGTCTGGTGCATGACCAAACAGTTTTCCGTTCCCTGCTGCTGCTCCCAGAACCCCTTTGAGAACCTCAGTTCGGCTCTTGTTCAGACGAAACTGCGCGCCCTTACACCGAGGGTGAAGGCGTGCTTTGTAAAGCACAAATACAAGGGTGTCGCCAAAGTCACGGGGCAGCTGCGCTGCAACGGGACGGTTCGCACGGCCCTGGCCCAGACCAGCAACGGGAACGCCGATCTCAAGGCCTGCATCTCCGCAGTGGTCTACTCGGTGAGCTTCCCCCGGTTCAGGGCCCTCAAGCAGGACTACGAGTACTCGTACATCATCAACTAATGCGAAAATACATCAAATCCACCAAACTCAACGATCCAGACTCCCTTACCCTGGTAGAGATGTATCTGCGCAAACACGGCAGCGAATATTTCGAAGCGCTCACCCGCACCTTCGACGGCATCAAGGTCTCCATTCTCGTGGGGCGCAAGCTGCCCGAGACTGACGGCGCGTTTCACACCACGCACGCGCTCATCCTGCTTGGACAGGACATCGAGAAGAACAAGGAGACCACGCTTGAGCGGATCCGGATCTTCGAGGCGTATCGAAAAGAGACCGAGAACGCCTCGGTCTCCCGCGAGGACGGAGAAGAGCGACATTTCCTGGTCTTCCGAGTATGGGAAGCGCTGCAGGAGATCCGGTGCATCGAGTTT
>QKIM01000265.1 GCA_003249585.1 Deltaproteobacteria bacterium | reverse complement strand
CGTCGTCGAGGAAGAGCCGCAGATCCCGACCGCTGACATGGGCCAGGTCGAAGAGCTCCGCGGGGAGTGTCGCCAGGTCGATACGTACGGGATAATAGGGAAGGGTCTGTCCAGACTGGTTGGAGAGGACCATCTTGATACGGTGGGACCAGCCGGGGGCGTACCAGTCCATCGCCTCGGACAGGTGGGCGCTGTTCTCCTCGAGAAGGGCGTCCCCCACGATGGAGTACTGTCCAGACTGATCTTCCCGGGGACCCGCGAAGTCGAACCAGGCGGTCTGCTTGGCCGTTGGGAGCGCGAGGGATACGAGCAAGAGTATGAACACGGTGAACCTCCCGCAGGGTCTAGCCGATGGGGCCGGAGCAACCCTCTTCGTCGAGGGTGAAGCTGTTGTTGTCCTCGATACATTCGTTGTTGGCGCCGCCCGAGACGCAGCCGGGCAGTTCGTTGTCGACGCAGGCCGTGATGTTGAGCCGTGCCGGCGCCAGGGGAGGGTTGCTCAGGGTGCAGGTCAGCACCTCGCAATCCCCCGGTTCCAGGGTCATGGTGGTGGACACCGTCGCGTCGCAGGTGATCAGGGCGTCGGACTCGAGGTCCCAGTACCCGACCGCGGCGCCCTGGCCTACGCGCAGATCGCCCTGGTTGCACACCTCGGTGAGGATGTCCACGCTGGCGTTGCAGGCGCTCTTGTCGTACCCCAGAATCTCCACCTGGAGATCCGGCGCGGCAAAGACGTTGTAGTCGGGCATGTTCTGACGGAAGTTGTTGTATTTTAGCCAGTTGGGGGTGACGAACTTGGAGGGCAGGGTGCCATCCTCGTTGATGTTGGTGATGTTGTACATATGCTGGTTCCAGATGCGGCGGGTGGGGACCCAGCGGTCGGAGGAGTCGCCCCACACCTCGATGCCGTGGTCTGGACTCGCGGTGTTGGCGGTGTTCTCGATGAAGACGATCTCCGCGTTCCCGTCGTTGTCCACGTCGGCGATGATGGGGTATTCCAGGCGCGTGTGGGAGGTGTTGGGCTCTTCGAAGAGGATGGTTCCGTCGACCCCCGAGAAGATCCTGAAGTAGGTCTCGTCGTTGTAGACCACCTCGGCGGAGCCGTCACCATCGAAGTCGAAGACCGAGGAGCCCGTCACGCGGGAGGAGCAGTCGTTGTTGGGGACGGACCAGCGGATCCCCGGGCCCTCGCACTCCGTGGCGCCCGCGGGGACAGCGAGACATCCGGGCAGGGCGTCGCAGCAGTCCAGGTCGAAGACCACATAGAAATCTGCACCGGCTACGCCGATCTCAGGGTGGCCGTCACCGTCGAAGTCGGCCACGGTGGGCGGCCCGCCCTCGTTGTAGGCACAGTTGTCCCAGGGGATGGGGATGTGGACCAGCTCTTCCCCCGTGTGTTCGAGGATCCACAGATCGCCCGATCGCACGATGACGATCTCGGCGTAGGGATCGTCGTCGAAGTTGGCCACGGCGCTGTACCCGTCGCAGGGCTTGGTGCCCGACTGGCACGGTGAAGTGGCCATGGGATAGGTGAAGGTCCACATGTGCTTGCCGTCTGCGCGATAGACAGTGTTCCCCGCGATGACCTCCTTGCGTCCGTCGAGATCGATGTCGGCCGCCAGGGACATGGGTCCGAGGAAGGCGTTGTTCCCCACACCGTGGAGCCCGCGCCACTTCAGATCTCCCGTGGCGCCGTCGAGGACGATGCGGCCGATGATCACCTCGGCGATGCCGTCGAAGTCCAGATCGTCGATGGAGGGCTGGGCCGAGGTGATGATGTCCTCACCGCTGGGATGGGGGGAGGTCCACTTGACGTTCCCCTGGTTGTCGAAGGCCACGGTGCCCGAGGTCTGGGTCATGGCCACGATATCGGGCACGCCGTCGCCGTCGAGGTCGCCGATGGCGATCCCGGCGGAGTTGTCCAGGACGGGGCTGTTGACGGAGAAGTGCTCCACCAGATGGCCGTCGGCGCCGCACTGCCCCGAGACAACGCGGAGGGTGCCAGGGACGTTGCAGCACCCGACGTTGCGGTCGTAGGAGACGAAGGCGATATCCGGAATATCACGGGTGTCCACGATTCCATCGCCGTTGTCGTCGGTGAGGTTGGCCACCAGCGGGGTCATGACCACGTCGTCGGAGAGGGGAAAGGTCGTGGGGGTGTTCCAGCGGCACTCCCGCACGGGGGTGAACTCACCGGGCGGGGGAACGAAGGAGCAAAAGGAGACGGAGCCGTCGGGTTCCACGACGGAGCCGTCGGGGAGGGGGCCGGCGTCAATGCCGCCGTCGGTGTCGCCGTCGGGTCCCGTATCGGGGCCGGCGTCGGTGTCCCCATCGGGTTCGATGACGTCGAAGGTGGCGTACCCCCTCAGGCAGGTCTTGCTGGAGTCGTCGCAGTAGAATCCCTGGGGACAGTCCATCACCGTCTCGCAGCGGATGGTGTCGGATGTGCTGGAACAGGCGGTGCCAAGCAGCAGCAGCGCGATGAGGAGCATTGGTCTGGGGAGCATGGGGTCACCTCCTCGTGAGGGTGACGGCGTCGGCCGTGTCAGGTGTGCAGTAGTATAGCACAGTCGACGCGTGCATCACATTTTCATGTGGGTCCCCAGCGATGATTTTTTGGGATGGAGTCTATTTGGGAGCGGCCATGGCCATGGGTTTGGCAGCAGGCATCGCCGCAGGCATGGCTGCGGGCATAGGCTTCACGACCGGTTTTGCCGCAGGCATGGCTGCTGGCATAGGTTTCACGACCGGTTTTGCTACGGGCATAGCTGCGGGCATGGCTGCGGGCATAGCCGGGGCGGTCATGGCTTCAGGTTTCGCCTCGGGCTTCACCACGGGAACCTCCGCAGGCATGGCAGCGGGTTTCACCACAGGTTTCACGGGGGCAGTGACGACGGGAGCCTTGGCACCGGCAGGGATCTTCGAAGGCTGGCTGGTCTTCACGGCGGTGCCGTCACCCGTGGTGGGTGTGGCGTCCTTGGTGCCGCCCAGCTCGTCGAGGGCCGTGTTTATGTTGGGCATCTGCTTGGAAGCCGACTTCAGTCGGGAGCTGCCCGTTCGCGACGAGGCCCAGGACAGGGAGAGGCTGGAGATCATGAAGATCGTGGCGACGATGGTGGTCAGGTGCGAGACGAAGTTGCCGGCACCCTGAGATGTGAACATGCTCTGGGAAGCCGCGCCACCGAAGGCCGCGCCCATGCCGCCGCCTTTGCCGGCCTGGAGAAGAACCAATAAAATCAGAACGAAACAAAGAATGATATGAAGAACTTTAACGATTGCGAATATCCACATGGAAGTCATTCCTCCTTAGGGGCCCTTATGAATAGTGGATTTTCAAAAATTGCGCAACAAGAATCGTCACTCCGATCCTTTTGGGTGAGGTCCCCACGGTGGTGGGGACAGGGAGGCCCCCTCTCGGGCACCGTGTTTTGACGCACTGTGTCAAAACTATTGAAAACAAAAGACTTTTCCTTTTGTGCCGATGCTGTTATGGTAAATCACCCCATGGCCCTATCTGGACCGCGCCATCGGCGCCTCGACGCCCGCTGGGGCTCATACTACCGATGAAGACCCCGTCTCCTACGAACAGACTCCCGGTGCTCGTGCCGGTGACGATCCTCGTCCTTTCGCTGCTGCCCCTGGTCGCCCTGGCGAACCCCGTGGATATCCTCGGGCTATCCTCGAAAACCGCCGGCCGCTCCGATGCGGCCACAGCCTCCTGTGAAGGGGGCGGCTGCATGTATTACAACCCAGGCCGGGTCGCCCTCGGCAAAGGGTTCTCCCTATTTGGCGGGATCGCCGTCCAGACCGCCTCCCTGGACCTCCCCTCGGGGTCCGCGGGCGTGCACGACGCCCTCTACGCCTATGGCGGACTTGATTTTCCCCTGCCGTTCAAGGGATTCCTCGAAAACAGGGTTCGGGCGGGCGTGTTCCTCATGTCGCCGGTCAACGAGATCGCCTACATCCGCATGCATCTCCCCAGCGAGCCGTTCTACCCCTGGTTCGAGAACCGGTCGCAGCGGCTCATTCTCGTGCCGGGTGTCAGTTTCCTGCTCATGGACTCACCTGCCTGGGGGCGCCTGGGACTCGGTCTCGGGGTCAACTATTTCGCAGGCCTTGACGGCGCCATCATCGGGTATGAGGGCGCCACCCGCAGCGTCGAGGCGAGGGTCTGGGAGGAGCTCGAGGGCCGTGTTGCCACCAACATCGGACTGGCGTGGGAGCGCGGCCGCTGGAAGCTGGGGTTTTCCTACCGGCAGGCCTTTGGCGTCGACTTCCACAACATCTCCTTCAACAGGGTGGCCGGGACGAACCTGAACATCGATCTCACAGCCCAGTCCCTGTACTCTCCCCACACCTTGAGCTACGGCGTCCAGTACCGTGGGGATCGCTTCACCATCGACGTGGATCTCAGCGAGTACCTGTGGTCCTTCTACCGCACCCCCTTCGTCGACATGCGCAGCCAGCTCCCCCTGGTGGGAGATCTCGTCAGTGAGCTGCCCGATGCGTCATTGAAAAACACCATAGGACTCCGCGTCGGGGGGACGTACACGCTGTCCAGGGCGCTCACGATCTCTGGCGGTTTCTCCTTCGAGCAGTCCATGATCGGCGCCCAGACCGGCGTGACCAACATCCTCGACGGTCACAAGGTCGCCCTCTCGGGGGGCATCTCCTACAGCTTCACCCCGGGAGTGATCCTCCACGCGCACCTTCGGGTGCTCACCCTCATCGGTCAGGCCAGCACCAAGAATCTCCTCCGCACCGATGCCGAGTGCGGGAACACCATCGCCGTGAACGGCGCCGGGAGTCTCGCCGATGAGGTGCCCTGCGTCGTGGACGATCCCACCACCAGCGGTTTCCAGACGTCCAATCCCGGGTTCCCCTCCGTGAGCTCCGGCGGTTACATGCTCAGCGGCGGCCTCACCCTGGAGGTGCGGCGATGAGACAGGTCCTTCTCGCCCTGCTGCTTCTCCTCGTGCCCCTTTCGGCCATGGCCAACCCGGCGGATCTCTTCGAACTCGATCCCCGGGGCAAGGGGACGGCGGGGGCCTCGTCCATGGTGCATCCCCTGGCGTGGTCCGCGGCCCTGCACAACCCGGCCGGGTTGACCGACGCGTCACGGATCATCGCGGGGTTCGCCTATTCCTATGGATATATGGGGCTCACGGTCAACGGCCGTGACGCGGGCGTCCTGGACTACCGCGGCTTCGATCTCGGCGTGGCGGTCCCCATGCCAAAGCTGCTGGGGATCCCGTGGGCCATCGGGATCACCACGCATCTTCCCGACCAGATGGTGGTGCGGGTGCAGGGCATCCCTGCGTCAGAGCCACGCTTCATCATGTTCGACAACTATCCGCACCGGCTCCAGATGGGGATCGGCGTGGGGCTCACCCCGGTGCCCGGGCTGCATCTCGGGCTGGGGACCGCCGTCATGATGGACCTCATAGGTAAATCCATCCACCTCAACGTGGGCACACGGGGCGGACAGAAGGTGGGTGAGATGGAGATGGAGGCGTCCCTGCCCTACCGTGTCGTCCCCTACGGGGGCGCGATCCTCGACCTCGGGGTGCTCGCCGGGGCGCTCAAGGGATCCCGCCTGGGGCTCTTCTACCGGGAGCCCTATGCCTTCCGGCTCAAGATGAACATCCTCTCCGACGTGGACGTGGCAGGGATCGTCACGGGCGACGCC
>QKIM01000305.1 GCA_003249585.1 Deltaproteobacteria bacterium | reverse complement strand
AAGAAGGTTTCGGCTCTCGTTGACGGCATCACGTACCACGGCAGTGCTCATGGTCGCTCCGGAAATGGTGTCCACTCCCTGGGGACCGTAGATATCGGTCTGGGCCTTGATGCCACGGAATTTCCCCGTCCATTTTTTGACGCGCTCAACAAAGGAGGGGGTCTCACGATTGGCGCCGATCTCGACGGAGAGGATCGTACCTCTCCGACAGAAGGTGGTGATGGTCTCGATGGGGCCTGCAAAACCTTTTCTGGATACATAGGAAGGGAGCAGAGAGCTCTTCACCTTGTATCGAGCCCTGCCCTCATGGACGAGGAAATAGGGGAAGGGTGAGGATACGAAGCGTGCTCCCTCCATGGTCGTCTGAACCTTTTCCCCACGGGGCATCCAGACGGAGAGACCGACGGCGACCAGGAAGAATAGGGAGAGTGTCAGCGCCTGTGCGGGGATGGAGGTTGTACGTGCGCGCGCAGGGGAGGGTCTGGCAGCGAGAAACTCGGGCACGAGGCGGACCATGAAGAGCAGGGTGAAGAGAATGCCGAGGAAGGTGAACAGTGCAGCAGGTCCAAGCGAGGGGAGGAGGAGGGCCCCACCAATAAGAGCACCTGCTCCGGCGCCCAGATTATCCATGGAGAAGATCAGCGGGAGGCCCTTCTTTGCCTCACCGAGCAGCTCGTAGGAGATAGGCACCACCGCGCCCGTGAAAAAACCACTCAGGGCGGAGAGCAGCGTCAAATAGATGAGACGGCCGGAGCTCATGCTGACGAGGAGCGGAAACAAAAGGGTGAAAACCGCGAGAGCTGCAAGGGAAAGACCCAGCCGAAAAGCTGCCGAGAATCGGAGGTATGGCGAGAATGATCCCAGCGCGTAGGTGGCCATGAAGATACCTGAGACGATCCCCACATCCACCAGAATATTTCCAGTACCACGCTGCAACGCATTGAGCAGGGCAATCTGGGACGCCATGGCGGTGAAACCCGAGAAAAAGAGGATAAATCCAGTTTCGAAGAGAGCTCCAGGTTTTTGAGGAAGACGGAGACGGCGGGAAAAGAGGAGTCCTGCGACAAAGAGGGCGAGGAGGATCCATGGAAGGGTGGACGGCGTGATGACGAAGAAGATTCGTCCCTCCCCGTGTTTGATGGATTGGAGATATGCCGGCCAGGGCCCACCTGGATGGATCATGAGCGAAGCCAGAAGAATGCCTGGTTGAGAGAGGGAGGAGGGAGAATAGGCTCCGAGTGGGCGCAGCTGGTCTTCGAGGACCTTGGGTGCAGTCAGTAACGAAGAGAGGCGCACCCATCCGGCAGCCTTCAGAGCCTGTGGGGTAAGATCCGGAACAGTCCCCAGTCCTGCCAAGAGCCAGGTTCGCTCTTCGATGAGCAAGGATGAGGAGCCATAGACAGCGTCGAGGGTGGCACGTGAGATGGCCGCCGCCTCGAGGAAGGGACGGGAGGGGTGAAGACCTGGGAGATCGATACCCAGGAGAAGCGTCCCAGTGGGAGAGAGGTGCTTCTTTACGGCGGTGAAAAACTCGACAGAGAGCAGGCGGGCATCCTTCATGGTAGAAGGCAGGTTTGAAGTGATGATGACCAGTGAACTTGAAGACACCAGGGAAACGAAACCCTCACCCTCGTGGATGGTAAGGTTCTTCGGGAGACGTCCTTCACCATAGAGGGCGAGCCGTCTGAGTGGGGGAGCAGCGTCAGTTACAAGACGGATTGGGCGATGGAGGCCTTTGGAGAGGCACACTGCGGTTGAGACATCTCCAAAGAGGAGGATGGGGCCTGTGCCACCCCGGGTGGCGAGCATGTCCGCGAGCTCCAAAAAAGAGGGAGAACAACTGCCGTCGTAAACTTCAGAGAGATGGCCATTTCGCAAAAGCGTGAAGGTCGCCCGTCCATCCTGGAAGATGAGAGATTTGCCTTCAGGTCCCTGGAAAGAATGGATGAGCCGCTGCCCATGGAGGCGATCCGCGGAAAAAAGTCCTGAGAGAAGAGAAAGGAGGAGCATCAAGGGGAGGACGATGGCTGCCGACAAAAGGTGGCGCCGTTTCTGAATAAGCAGACCTGCAAAAACGAGCAGGGGGCCCGCAAAGAGAGTAAGCGCCCAAAGTGAACTGATGGCACTCAGAGGACCAAAACTGTACAAAAAACCTGCTGCAAGGGCGCCGAACGCCTCAACGGAGATATAGAGACGCTTCAGTTTTCCGCCAATGGACGGAATAAGGGAACCGGCAACCAGTGCGGCAGGCAGAATAGACACCGCCATCAGAGAGAGGATGATTTTCGTGCTCAGATGGTCCGTCGTCCCCAATGAGAGAAAAGATCGCGCTCCAGTTAGAAGGAGGACACCCAAAAGCGCACTGGGGTAAAGGAGAAAAATCTTCAAGGAGGGAAAACCACGACGCAGGAGCCAAGCGCCCGTCCCCATACCAAACAACCAAAATCCGTAAAAAAATCCCAGGGTGAGTTCGTTGGGGGCGATGGTGGTAAGGGAATGACGGAGCAGCACAAGCTGGATGAAAAAAGTAGCAAAACCCGTCAGCGCGACAGAGACAAGGGAACGGATATTTTTATCAGGACGAGGGAGGATGGACATCTGTGCACTCTTGATGAAGATGAAAGTGATCGAAAAGAAGATTATAGCATCGAACCTAGGTCAATGCGAAACACAGCCGACAAAGTTTAGGTCTCTGCAAGGCTGGAAGAGTCCGCAAAATGGTTGATGTAGTCAAAAAAAACAAAATGTTTCACGTGGAACACACCTGCTAACTAATTGGTTTTATTATTTTTATCAGATTTATATATGAATTTTGTCCTGGTTCTTTCAGGAAGTGTATCAAAAAAATGCCGCACCCTTGGAGCCCACTGCTCGGCGTTTATTCGAGAGGTCGCCAGGAGGAGCACGGTGGATGCTCCGCAGATGACGTTGTCGGAGATGGTAAAGGAGGCCAGGGGGATCCAATCGGCGGGGAGGAATGGGAACCAGGAGGGAAAAACGGCCACAAGCCCTATTTTTCGAGCTCTGACGAGGCTGGCCATGGCGGCTCCGCCGTGAGTGTGCCGTCTCCTCAGGTCGAGCACCTCCATGGACGCCAAACCCCACAGATCGAGAATATATGCCCTGCCATAGTACGACGTTGCACCGATATCGTTGAGCGCAACCCTGGATCCCCTGATGAGCCTGGAGAGAGCCAGCTGTTGATCGTGAATGTTCCTCGCGGCGGGCAGCACGGAGGTGTGAGACACGAGGCCACGCAACACGGGAAGGATCAGGAGGGCGAGAACAAGAATCAGGTGTCTTTTGGAGCGGTGCTGGAGGAAAAAGGCCGTGAAGGAGAGCAGCAGGCCGAAGACGAGGTAGGCTTCATACCTGTAGAACCAGCCCGTCTGAGCGAGGGCCAGATGCGAAAGCGTCGCTGCAATGGTGGTCGCCATGAGGATATACCAGGCAGACCGAGGTTGCCGCCTGTATCCAAAGAGAAGGCAGGCACCAGATACCACGGGGACGATGAGGTGGGGAGTCTTCAGCAGCCTGACAGGGACCATCAGGGGAGCGAGCCACAGTGGACTCGCCTTTTGGGCATAGAGCGTCTTGGCGAGGATGGAGTTCGGCAGGGGGAGCCAGCCGATGGACCAATAGTACAGGCCGGTCCCGAGGGGAATCACGAGGGAGAGCCCCAGCAGGGAGAGCCTGCGCCACAAGGAGAGGCCCGGGATCAGCAGCGTGAGAGGGCCCAGCAGAAACAGGGACTCGAGCCGAATGCCAGGCAGCACTATAAAGAGCAGAGCCAACAGGGTGAACTGTTTCCGGGTGGTTGTTTCCCCAAGGTGGAGGATCACCCCGAAGAGGAGACCCACGAGGAGCAGGTGAAACAGGTGTTCCATGCCCGTGAAGGCCAGGGGAATGAGCGGGATGAGGAGGATCTCGCACAAGAGAAGTCCCCCGAGTCCCCAGGGCCCCAGAGAGGGAAAGAAACGGGTAGTGGTCAGAAGAATTCCCAGCGCGAGCAACAGGTTGAGGGCGAGTGGGAACGCTGTCGCGTCGCTGGTGAACAGATGCGGAACCGCCATGAGTGTCGACCACAGCGGTGAAGAAGAGGTGAAGGCCGGTTCTCCTGGGTTGATGCCCATGGTCCCGGACTGGACGAGGTTTCGGCCGAGGGTCAGGTGGATATAGGGATCATCGAGGACATAGGTGAACCGGCGCTGTCCTTGGAGGATCCCAAAAAGATACAGGGCAAGGAGGAACACGGTGGCCGACAGCGCGCCGCCGAGAACGAGTCGCCGGCTCATCTCGGGCGCTCCATGGAGATCACTTCATCGCACAGCGCGAGGAGAGTTGGTTCATGGGAGACCAGGATGACGATGGCACCGGCGTCACGCAGACTCTTGAGTCGGGTGACGACGAGGGAGAGACTTTGTGAATCCAACGACTCCTCGGGTTCATCGAGGACGACGAGGCGAGGGACACCGTAAAAGGCACGATCGAGGGCGATGCGGCGACGTTCTCCACCGGAGACAGAGGTGTCGCACAAGGGTCCCGCACGATGCACGAAAAGAGGTTCGTTTTCCTTTTTGACCGGCGCACGGCCGAACCGGATGTTCATGTCGGCCGAGCCGAAGAAGAGCGCCCCCTCCTGATCGAGAAAGCCGACCTGGGAACCGCTTGGAAGGCCCCGCTTCTGGTCCACGAGGACCTCGCCGGACTGTGGCCTGAGAATCCCCAAAAGTACCTGGATAACGGTGGTTTTTCCGGCCCCGTTGGTGCCCCGTATCCCCGTGAGGGTACCTTTGCGGAAGGTGTGGGAGAAGTCCACAAGGACGGGAACTTCATATCCGAGGGAGACTCGGTTGAGGGAGATGGACTCACCGATCGGCACACGGTTGGGCAGGTTCCTTTGGTCCTCAAGCAGAGTGTCGAGCCAGGGAACCTCCCGTACGGACCAGGCCTGGAGCAGATCCCTGCCGAATCCCGAGAGGGGAGGGTAGAGCAGGACGAGCCCTGTGAGAAAGGCAGAGACCGTGGAGGGGCTCATTTCCTGAGCACTCAGGAGACGGGTGCCGTAGAGCCACACCGTGAAGGCACCGGCGCCCAGGATGAAGAAGGACAGGGGCGCGTAGAGGGCCTGGAAGCGTCGGTGATTCATCTCCACCGTCCACAACCGGTCCAGGTGCCCACGATGGAGTGTCTCCATGTAGTCCACGGCGTCGTATCCCCGCACGCTCTCCACGTGGACTACCGCCTCGGCCTGAAAGCGAGCGAGATCCCCTTCTGCCTGGAAAAGATCCCGCCGCAGGGCCCCGGTCTTCTTCCCGAGGATGAGCCCCAGAAGAAAAAAGGCGATGAAGAAGGGGAGCATGACCAGCATCAGCCGGTGGTCGAGAAATACGAGCGATCCCCCGAAGAGCACCAGCTGCAGGACACGGCGAAAGAGGGTCCGCAGTATGGAAACCACCCAGTCGGCCATCCACGCGGCTTCAGACTCGACCTTCTTGAGCACATCGAGCTGGATCTGAGACCTCGGCTGCCAAAGAAGCGCGGGGAAGCTCATGGCCCAGAGCTCCTTCCCCACGTGAGCCGATACAGGGATGATCATGAGCTCTTCAAAATAGGAGAGGAGGACGCCGGCGAGGAGCGTCAGGAGGAGAAAGAGCGGGAGCTGGAGGTGACTGTGTCCTACGGCCCGCATGAGCACCAGCCCTGTAGCACCGTGGAGTACAGAGAGCCCGATGAGCCCGAAGACACGTCCCCGCATGGGGATCAGGAGCGGAAGGATCTTGGAGATGCGGCCTTCAGCCATCGGTTCACTCGACGGTCACCGACTTGGCGAGATTCCTCGGCTGGTCGATGTCTGTGCCTTTGATGTCTGCGGTGTAGTAGGCGAAGAGCTGCAGAGGGATGACCGTCAGCACGGGCTGCAAAAGCGGGTGGGTCCTGGGAACGAGGAAGAGATCGTCAGCGATGCTCCCCATGTGCACGTCCCCCTGGGTCGCGATGGCGATGACCTTCCCGCGTCGGGATTTCACCTCTTCGATGTTGCTGATCATCTTCTCTGTGATGTTGCTCTCGGTGGCCACGGCCAGAACGGGGAGCTCCTCATCGATGAGGGCGATGGGGCCGTGCTTCATCTCCCCGGCCGGATATCCTTCGGCGTGCACATAGGAGATCTCTTTGAGCTTCAGGGCACCCTCGAGGGCGACGGGATAGTTGATGCCGCGGCCGATGAAGAGGAAGGCGGGGGAGTGGGCGTATCTTCGGGCGATAACGTTGATCTGCGCGCTCTGGGCGAGCAGCTCGTTGATCTGCTTGGGCAGCCTCACGAGGGCATCGACGACGTCCGCGAGATCCTGACCCGAGAGACGCTGGGTCGCAATCCCCATGTGGATGGCCAAAAGGATGAGCACGGAGACCTGGGCGCTGAAGGCCTTGGTGGAGGCGACGCCTATTTCGGGGCCGGCATGGGTGTAGATGGTGTGATCGGATTTTCTCGCGATGGCACTGCCCAGGACGTTGACGATCCCCAAGGCTGTTGCGCCGCGCGACTTGGCCAGGGACAGGGCGGCGAGGGTGTCTGCGGTCTCACCGGACTGGGAGATGGTGATCAGGAGGTCTCTCTCGGTAATCAGAGGGTCCCGATAGCGAAATTCGGAGCCCATATCGACCTCGACGGGCATGCGCGCCATGGCCTCGATGAGGTACTTGCCAATGAGTGCCGCGTAGTAGGAGGTGCCGCAGGCGACGAGGAAGATGCGATCGAACCGATCGGGAACGAAGGAGAAATCGTCGAAGGTGACGGTGTGAGTGTCGGCGTGGAGACGCTCCCCGATGGTGTCCGCGACGCTCCGCGGCTGCTCAAAGATCTCCTTGAGCATGAAATGCTTGTATCCCCCCTTTTCCGCCATGATGGGGTTCCACTGGATGGTCTGGGGGGGACGGGTTACGGGGGTCTGAGGCGCCGACCAGATGCGGATGTCCGGACCGTCGAGCTGGGCGACGTCTCCATCCTCAAGGAAGATCATCTCCCGAGTGTAGGCCAGGAGAGCAGGGATGTCGCTGGCGACCATGGACTCCCCGGGGCTCTGGCCCAGGATCAGCGGGGAACCGTTCTTGGCACACCACAGCGTGCTCGGGTAGCCATCGATGAGAATCGCTATGCCCCAGGTGCCCCGAATCTGTCCGATGGTGCTCCAGATCGCCTCCAGGGGAGCGCTCCCCGCCTCGAGGGCATCCTCCACCAGATGGGCGATGATCTCGGTGTCGGTGCCCGAGGTGAAGTGGTGCCCGCGGTCGCGAAGGGTCTCCTTGAGCTCGCGGTAGTTCTCGATGATCCCGTTGTGGACCACGGTGACTCGGCCGAACTTGTGAGGGTGGGCATTTATATCGTTTGGCTCTCCGTGTGTTGCCCACCTGGTGTGGCCGATCCCTACGACCCCCTCGAGTGGGGCCTGACGGAAGGCCTCGCGCAGGTTGTCCAGTTTGCCCTGGGTCTTGACGAGGTGCACCACGTCATCACGCAGGATGGCCACTCCTGCGGAGTCATACCCCCTGTATTCAAGGCTCTTCAGCCCGCTGATGAGAAAGGGGAAGCAGTTGCTGCTTCCGTTGTATCCGACGATTCCGCACATGGTGCCTCCGGGTTCCGGTTCCTCACGGCGGCGCGTGAGTCCGACATGAGAACCCTTGAAGAAATCGACAGAATTGTAAAGGGAAAGTTGTGCTCCCTGGTTTTGGTACCTCCGGCGTCGATCACGACGACGGAAAAAAAAGAGGGAAACGCCTCAGTTTCGAGGGCGGCGATCCTCTTTGCGATCATTCACATATCTTCGCAGCAGGGCGCTCAGGCGCTGCTCCATGACTGTGTCCAGATCGCGGTGATATGTGCGGACTCTCTTTTCCAGTGTGGCGGTGTCGGTGTCGGTATGCATGATTACCTCCTACTACACTATCCTACATTGACTCCATTCATTCCGCAATTTTTTGATGCACTTTTTTCTGAGAGTCTTCTCCCGCATCGAGGTGGTGGTGCGGTCCTTGGAAAAGCTCACCAATCTGGTACAGTGGTGCCATGCATCCCTTCCTCATCGGCGATCTGCCCACCTACGGTCCGCTTCTCCTTCTGGGCATCCTCCTGGGCATCTTCCTCTACCGTCGTGGAGCCCGCCGGATGCCCATGGATGTCGAGGCCTCCACCGATGTGATCATTCTCATCGTGATCCTCGGATTCGCGGGGGCCCGGCTCCTGCATGTGCTGGTCATGGCGGATGTGTACCTCGCCTCCTGGACTGCAGTTCCCCGGATCTTCAAGCTGTGGGACGGCGGGTTCGCCTATGTGGGAGGGGTCATCACGGGGGCGCTCTCCCTGATCGTCCTGCGTCACAGGATCCCCATGGCGCTCACAGCGGATCTCATGGTGGTGCCCCTGGCCTTCACCCATCTTGTAGGACGGCTTGGCTGTTTCTCGGCGGGCTGCTGTCACGGCAAGGCCCATGCCCCGTACATGGTTGGGGTGCATTTCCGTCCCGACAGCGCCGCTGCGCCGTTCTGCAATGCCTCAGGTTCGGGAGAGTGTCTGAATCACGTGTTCCTGCACCCCACGCAGCTCTACGAATCCCTGGGAATTTTGTTCATCATCGTCATCCTCGTCGTGGCACGTCCCCTCAAGAGGGTGCACGGGCAACTCACGGCGTGGTATCTGTTCGCCTATGGGATCCTCCGATTTGGGGTGGAGATCTTCCGGGGAGATCCCACCCGTGGATTTCCGCTGCGGATCTCCACACCGGCCCTCAACCGGTTTTTGGGGTTTGATCCGGGGGTTCCGGTCTTCTTTTCCACCTCGCAGATCGTCTCGCTGGGGCTCATGGGGAGCGCCGTGGCCATCCTGTGGCATGCCCACCGCATCCACACTTCTCCAAAGAGTCAGAGGTGACACTCCCTGCTGTTTCTTGTCGTAGACAGTCTGCTCGATCCGGCGGACAGAAGGGGAAGGGTCAGGAGGCTTCGGCCTGAAGCTCGATGCGCGGCATGGAGCGCTCCACGACCACGTTCTTGTCGACGATACAGCGCTGGACGTTCTCCATGGAGGGGATCTCGTACATGATGTCGAGCATGATGTCCTCGATAATGGCCTTGAGTCCGCGGGCACCCATATGCCGGTCGTAGCTCTCGCGGGCGATGGTCTTGAGGGCCTCTTCGGTGAATTCCAGATCCACGCCTTCAAGGGCGAACATCTTCTTGTACTGGGCCACCAGGGAGTTGCGGGGTTTCCACAGGATCTGCTCGAGGTCCTCGATGCGCAGATCGTTGACCGTGACCACGATGGGCACACGGCCCATGAACTCGGGGATCATCCCGAACTTGAAGAGGTCTTCGTTCTTCACCTGGGACCGAAGGGCGTTCTTGTCCTCTTCCTTGTGCTGGACGCGGGCGCCGAACCCCATACCCTTGTCGCCGAGCCGCCGCTTGATGATCTCCTCGATGCCGTTGAAGGCTCCCGAGAGGATGAAGAGGATGTCGGTGGTGTCGATCTGGACGGGGCTGGCGTTGCGGGCCTTGTTGCCATCTGGGGTGATGGTGATGATCTTGCCCTCCAGGAGTTTGAGCAGGGCCTGCTGCACACCCTCGCCGGAGACGTCCCTGCCGCTGCCTGTGCCTGTGCCGCGACGGGCGATCTTGTCGATCTCGTCGATGTAGATGATGCCGCGGGCGGCCTTCTCCACATCGGAGTCGGCGGCGCGGTAGAGGGACTTGATGAGGGACTCCACGTCCTCGCCGACGTAGCCCGCCTCGGTGAGGGTGGTCGCATCGCCCATGGCCAGGGGGACGTCGAGCTTGCGGGCGAGGGTCTCCACAAGGAGGGTCTTGCCCGTACCCGTTGGGCCGAGCATGAGGATGTTCCCCTTGGAAAGCTCCACCTTGCGTGCCGAGCCGCGTTTCTTCGCATCGAGCCGCTTATAGTGGTTGTAGACGGCCACGGAGAGGTACTTCTTGGCATCCTCCTGGCCGATGACATACCGCTGCAGCTCGTCGAAAATGTACCTCGGACGATACTTGGAAACGGCCTTGGCGAATTTCTCACGGAGGAGCAGGTCGTTGCACACGTTGACGCACTCGTCACAGATGTAGACCTTGGGGCCGCTGATCAGTTTTTGGACCTCGCTGCGTTTCTTGGAGCAGAAGGAGCATTTGATTTCTTCGACGGACATTTGTGCACCTGGTGACCTCGCGTCCGGGGTATGGGACGACGAGGTTCCTACTGTTTCTATAAAGTTTCAAAACGAAAAGTCCAGACCTAAACGTCGCTTTTTCGCTTTTCCGCGGGTCGATGCCTCCTTTCAGGAGCGACGACCCTCTGTTGAACTGTACGCCCCAAGGGCGCGAGATATTTCCCCATAGCTGCCACTTTGTGCGGGGGTCTGCATGGTTCTACACCAGATCACCGAAAGTGTAAAATTCCACCCCAAGAAAAGAACCCCCCAAATGGGGATCACGGTTCGCCCCGGTCTTGGGCACCGGTAATCATTTTTTACACTTTCGCCATGGTTGTATGACAGTTTTGTCATACCCTGTACCACTTTTTTTCCCTGTTTTTTCCCATAGTATGCTTGACAATCATGTTTTGCGCTATAATAACAATGAAACTCCTGTTCCATCCCATCCCGGGCATGGAATTCGCTTACGTTACGGGCAGACGGAGGTTTGCCATGAAACATCTACTGAGCCTGATTATTCTTATCCTCGCGCTGGCCGGCTGTTCCGCCGGAGACGACAGCGCCGGGGATCAAAACTATGTTAGTTCCAATAACTCAAATAATCTCAATAGTGTTAATAATACGACCGGCGGAAATGTCAATATCGGCGGGGTGCAGGATATCGGGCTCTTCAGGGAGATCATCGAGGCCGGCGACATCCCCGCCCCTTCCACCCTCACGGCAAACGGCTTCTTCTCTGAGCACTATCTGGAGTACCCCTTCGGCGAGTGCGACGAGCGGCTGTGCTTGAACGGGATGATCGGCCGTGGCCGGTCCCTGCTCAGCAACGACTACATGAACGCCCTCCAGGTCGTGCTCAAGTCCTATGTGGATCCCTCGGACTACGAACGCCCGCCCACGGACTTCATCGCCGTCATCGACGTCTCGGGCTCCATGTACAGCGACGAGAAGATCCAGTACGCCAAACAGGGACTGCATCTTCTGGTGGACGCCCTGAAGGCCGATGACCGCCTGAGCGTCATCGCGTACTCCGACTGGGCCTCCGAGGTCCTCACCCTCACCTTCGCCGATTCGGCCGACGCCAGGGATCGGATGCACGCCGCGGTCTCCTCCCTCTACCCCACCGGTTCCACCAACATCTACGACGGACTCACGCAGGCCTTCGACACCGCCCGGGAGTCCGGGTCCGAGGACCGCTACGCCCGGATCGTCCTCCTCTCCGACGGGGTCCCCACCTCGGGCATCACCGACGAGGATGCCATCCTCTCTCTGGCACGGGAGTCCACCTCCGACAAGGTGCAGCTCACCTCCATCGGCGTGGGTTACGATGTCAACTATGAGCTCATGCAGGACCTGGCCATGGCCGGGGGCAACTTCTACTTCGTGGAAGACGGGGCCGCGCTGACCGAGATCTTTGTGCAGGAGCTCGACTTCTTCGCCTTCCCCATCGCAAGGGACATCACCATCAGCCTCAACGCCGGCGCCAGCTTCTACGCCGGTGACGCTGTGGGTTTCGATCAGTGGATCCCCTCGGGGACCGGTGGCAGCGCATACATCCCGGCGGTGTACGCCGCCTCCCGAGTCTCCTCCTCCACGGAGGATCCCCACACGCGCCGCGGCGGCGGTTCGGCCCTCTTCGTCCGCCTTGTGGCCCAGAACAGCGCCCGGGATCTGAGCGGCATGGTTCTGACCATGACCTACACCGACCCGGAGGATGAGCTCCCCGTGACCCAGGACGTGCTGGTCGACGAACTCGCCGGGGGTGACGGCATCGTCCCCGTGGACGCCTACTACTCCCAGGAGGTCATGCAGAAGAGCTTCCTCATGCTCAACCTCTACCTGGCCCTCAGGGAGGTGTGCCAGCGTGCGGTGAACGGCGACTACGAGGGCGCCCGGGAGCTGCTCGTCAGCGCCATAGACCACGCCTCCGCGGTGAACGACCAGCTGGCCGACGAGGACATCGAGAACGACATCGCCCTCATGGACCGGCTGCTCCTCAATCTCGGCTATACCTACGGCGATGACTACTACTGCGCCGGCGACAACTGCTACTACGACGACACCTACTACTCCGACGAGACGGTCAACTACGGCTGCTCCACGTCACAGGGCCCCTCGGGCGCTCTTCCCCTCCTGATCGGTCTCGTGCTCGGATTTGTCGCGCTGCGCAGAAGGCGCCGCTCCTGACTCACTTCTCCCGGCAGCTCTGGCACAGGGGCTCGGGCATCTCCATGTGATGAAAACGGATCTGCAGGAGGTTGTCCGTGGAGAGGTGGATGATGGCCTCCCCGCAGGTGGCACAGGTGACGGTCATGTCCGCCTTGTGATCCTCGAGATAGGTCTGACACGCGTCGCACATCCGGGCGGGGGGCGGTGATCCCGCGAGCTCGTTGCGCCACTGTCCCTCCTTCTTCCAGGTCCAGGTGTCTTCACACCCCAGCTTCTGGTTTTTGCAGGGGAGCTCCTTGTCCTCCATGGACTTGAGGGCCTCGTGGCAGCGGTCGCACAGGCGCCGGGGAGAGGATCCACCGGAGCGCTCCCGGGCGAAGACGGCCCCCTTCTTTTCGGTCCAGGTGCCATCGCAACCGGGGATCCTGCAGTGGTGCACCACGTCTTCTGTGCTGCTCAGGGAGGACATGCAGTCCGAGCACATGCGCTGCGGGGGCTCGGTGATCCCCTCGGAGCGCGCCGTGAGCTGGGCGTAGCGGCTCCAGACCCAGCTGTTCCCACACCCGGAGATCTTGCAGGGGAGGGTCTGATCCTCGAGGGTGTTGTACACGGAGAAACAGCCGTCACAGAATCGGCGCGGCGTGGTGGTGCGCCCTCGGCGCTGGTCCTCGAACTGGTTCATCCGGCTGTAGACGAAGGTGCCCTGGCAAGACTTGTTCTTGCAGGGGAGTGACAGGTCCTTGAGCGGTTTGAAGATCTCGTAGCAGGAGGGGCACATGCGGGGAGGCGGAGCTTCACCCTCCGCCAGATACCGCTCCTTGGACGACCAGGTCCAGGTCCCGGTGCAGCCTTCGATCTTGCAAGGGACCTCAAGAGACCCGAGTTGATTCATCTTTTCGAGGCAGTCTGCACACAGGAGCCCCGAGCCGCGTCGTCGTCCACCCCGTCGGCTCTCCTGGAGCTGGCTCATCTTGGAGACCACGACGGTCCCTTCACAGCCCTTGCGGGCACAGGGGATGGTCTGATCTTCGGCATCGGAGTACAGGGCAAAGCAGCTCTCGCACATGCGTTTAGGGGTTTCACTTCCCTCAGCCAGGGCCGTGAGCTGGTCCCTGGCCTTCCAGGTCCACGTGTTGGCACAGCCCTTGATCCGGCAGGGGACCTCCTTGTCCCGCAGGCCTTGCATGAGGGAGCCGATCTTTTTCATGGGGTCACCTTTTTTTTCCATCATTTCCGCCTCTCGACACCCGCCACAGTAACAGAAGGGAGGGCTCCGTCAATAGCAAAGGGGAGGGCAATGGGGCCACTGGAGGGAATCCTCCGGACCTCTACAGGCCGAAGGCCAGGAGTGCTCCGCCCACGAGCAGGGCCACGACGAGGTTGATAGCCTTGACGTAGAAGAAGTCCTTGCGGGAGTGGGCCAGCAGCGGGATGGCGCCGTGCCCGTCCTGGGAGATGGAGGAGGCGGCCAGGACCGAGAAGGGGACGACCCCCTGGAAGAAGAGCATGACGAAGATCAGGTGGGGGCCCGAGTCGGGGATGAGGCCGATGGCTGCGGCGAGGAGCATCATCACCCAGGGGGAGGAGTGGAGGTGCCCGTCCAGACTGTACCGCTTGAGGAGGGCGATGAAGACCAGGGAGCCGAGGGTCCACAGGAACACCTTGGGGCCATGCTTGAGGGCGATGTGTTTCCACAGGTGCTGCTTGAGGAAGTGCGGCGAGGAGAAGAGGGTGACCACCACGAGGATCACCATGACCGTCAGCCAGATGCTGTTCTCTATGCCCACTCCTCCGCGGACCATTCTGAAGACCGTGAGGCCAGCGAACCCAAGCCCGGTACCCATCAGCACGAGGAAGGGGAGGGCGGCATGGGAGAGTTTTCCCCGCAGGTTGGACCAGGAGAAACGCTCGGTGTCGTGATGGGCATGGACGGTGAATTCCTCATCGCAGCAGTCCCCGGGGCGGGAGAGTCTGCCCATGAGGAGATCGGTCAGGACTCCGGAGACGATCCCCACCAGGAAGAGGAGTCCGGTGAGGTACAGGGCCTCCCGGGGAAAGAGGGCGAACATGACGAAGGCCTCGTCTCCGCTGGTGGCGATCATGGTGGTCACCACCGCCCCGATGCGCAGGATCCGGTGCATGTACATGGAGACGATGGTGAAGGAGCCCAGACATCCGGGGACGATCCCGAGGAGGGCTCCCAGGAGATGCTGGCCGAACCGTGCCTGCCTGAGCCGCTCCTGCCAGCGGCCTCCGGTCTTGACGTTCACCATGTCGATGAGGAGCATCATGGTGATGACGAAGACCGTGATCATGCCCGTGTGCATGAGGATATGGGCGATCTCGTGGAACATGGGGTGATTCCTTTCCCCCGTCGGTCACGGGGGAGGCCGGGAGGCTTTCCTGGCCAGCGGATACCCTGAACCATTTTGGCCCATTTCTCAACTCTCTTTTTTACCGTGCCAAAATGGCACAGCCATATCGAGAGGGATCCCGTATCGTGCCAAAATGGCACAGCGGGACCGGACCGAATTTCCGGGGTCCAGGAACGACCCTGCAATACCCGGGAATTCTTGGATCAATTTTAGCAGGATCCCGATACAGGGGAATTTATTTGATTGGGATCGGTTTTTGCTTATAACTCTGATGCCTTGGGCGCAGTACCTTCCCATGGGAAGTCATCTGGGCGAGCCTTCGTCGCCCTACCCGGAACAGACAATGGACGGAATTTCCCGATTTTATCCAATGCTTATCAATCTCGGTGTCGTGGTGCTCCTTAACCTCGGCGGCGCCATCGTGACCTCGGATCTGGTCTCCTGGTTCCTGTACTCCGCGCCGGTCGTCACCGCAGGTCCCGTGAAGAAGGGCCACGCCAAAAAGGTGCAGACCGCCGCGGTGGTGCGTGCCGACATCCGTTCGGTCCTTCGGCGCAACATGTTCTGCTCCACCTGCGAGCCCATCTCCCTGGACAACCTCTACGCGGGCAAGGATGGCAAGGAACCCGAAAAGAAGGTCGACTCTCTCGAGGGTGCCGAGCTGCTCACCACCATGGTGGCCGATGTGGACAAGTACTCCCTGGCCTTCGTCAAGGTGTCCAAACCCGAGGAGTCCGTCATCAGGGTCAGCGTAGGCGACATGGTGGGCGAGGCCAAGGTGGTCACCATCCACGAGAAGCGCATGACCTTCCTCAAGGACGGCAAGGAGCTCGAGCTCACCCTCATCGGGGAGGCCGCCAAGCCCAAGGATGTCAAGGAGCCCGCCAAGAAGCCCGGCGCCAAGAAGTCTCCCCTGGACGACATCACCTCAAAGATCAAGAAGATCGGCGAAAACAAGTACGAGATCGAGCGGTCCGTGGTGCAGAACCTCATGACCAACATCGCCTCGGCGGGGCACGGGGCCCGGATCATGCCTGATCCCAAGGGCGGGTTCAGGGCCAGCTTCGTGCGCCACTACTCCCTGTTCTACAAGCTGGGGGTCCGTTCCCAGGATATCATCAAGAGCGTCAACAACATTCCGCTCAACTCGGTGCAGGAGACCCTCCTCCTGTACACCAAACTGAAGAACGCGTCTCACCTCACCATCTCGCTCAATCGCCGGGGCAAGACCGTGAACATGGACTACACCATCCGCTAACCCACTCAGGTGCCGTATGTATAGTATCAGATCCTTCTCCCTCACCCTCCTCACCCTCACCCTCCTCGGGGCCTTCATCCTCCCCGACGTCGAGGCGCAGATCCGGCGGCCCAGGCCCAACCGGTACAGCCCCCGCAAACCGTACCGGCCAGGGGGGAGTGCTTCCTCCACCGGCAATTCAGGGACCTCCGAGGCAGTGGGCAGCGCCAAGGACGACCCCAATTTCAACGAGTGCAAGAACATCCCGGCCTGGCGGCGGCTCAAGGTGACCCTCAAGCCCGACGCCAAGCTCGTGGATCTCGTCGGGTGGGTCAGTTCCCTCACCTGCAAGCGCTTCATCCTCACCAAGGGGCTCCGCGCCCAGGAGGTGACCATCTACAGCCCCACCAAGGTGACCCCCTACGAGGCCTACAAGGCCTTCCTTGCCACCCTGGAGGCCATGGGGCTCACGGTTGTCCAGTCTGGTAAATATTATAAAATCCAGGAGATGGAGAAGGCGAAGGGCGCGGTCAACCCCTTCTACAAGCCCGGCGCCGGCGTGCCCAACACCGAGAACCTCGTGACCGCCATGCTGCGGGTCAAGCACGCCGATATCACCGAGGTGTCCGAGGCCTTGGGCAAGTTCAAGAGCAAGCACGGGGAGATCACCATCTACAAACCCACCAACCTCCTCATCATCACCGATCTTGGCACCTCCGTGACCCGGATCAACAACATCCTCAAGTACCTCGACGTCGAGGGAGTCAACAACGAGCGCATCTGGATCGTCAAGGTGAAGCACGGCGACGCCTCGGAGCTGGCGGACAAGCTCAAGGAGATCTTCGGGGCCGACGGCGGCAGCGGCGGCAAGAAGACCAACACGCGCCCGACCTCCAACTTCGCCGGTCGTCGAGGGAGCCGGAACCGCCGGACCTCCAACACCAAGCTGTACACCCCCACCTCGTCGTCCTCCAACGTCACCAACAGCAGCATCTCCAAGATCATGGCCGACGAGCGGACCAATTCCCTGATCATCAAGGCCGACGGGAACTCCTACCTGGAGATCATCGCCCTGCTCAAGAAGCTCGATGTGCCCCTCCCCGGCGGGGAAGAGAAGATCCACATCGTCTACCTGGAGAACGCCGACGCTGAAGAGATGGCCGGCCTCCTCTCCTCCCTCACGGGATCGGGCAGCGGCCAGTCCCGCAGCCGCTCCAACCGCCGGAGCAGCTCGAGCAGCCGGACCTCCAACTCACGCTCCAGCTACGGCCGTTCCAGTTTCGGTCGCTACGGCAACTACGGTCGTCAGACCGGCCAGAACAACATGCAGGGGATCTTCAAGGGCCCCGTCCAGGTCCAGGCGGACTTCGGCACAAACTCCCTGGTCATCGTGGCCTCCTCCAAGGATTTCCTGTCTTTGCGCAAGATCATCAAGGAGCTGGACAAGCCCCGCCGGCAGGTGTTCATCGAGGTGACCATCCTCGAGGTCTCCATGGACAAGACCCGCAACCTGGGGCTCTCCCTCCACGGCGGCAGCACCGTCGGCTCGGGAGACACCCAGTCCATCGCCTTCGGCGGGACCATCACCAACTCCACCAACAACTCGATTCTCATGAATCCCCTCTCCCTCATGGGGTTCGCCGTTGGCCTGCGCGGCCCCGAGATCGCCGACGCCGAGACCCTCATGGGTATCCCCGGTCTCTCCTTCCCCTCCTTCGGCGTCTTCTTCCAGGCCCTGCAGACCAACAACGCCGTCAACGTGATCTCTTCCCCCCACATCCTCACCACCAACAACGAGGAGGCGGAGATCACCGTGGGTGAGAACGTCCCCTTCCAGTCGGCCTCCACCTCCCTGAGCTCTCTGGCCTCCTCCTATCTGGGGAGCTCTTCGAGCTCCTACATCCCCACCACCACCTCCATCCAGCGCCAGGACGTCGCCCTCAAGCTCAAGCTCACGCCCCACGTGAACCGGAGCGACTACGTCCGCATCGAGGTGGATCAGGAGATCCAGGAGGTGAAGTCCATCGACCCCAACGTGGGTCCCACCACCTCCAAGCGCAAGGCCTCCACGGTGGTCGTGGTCAAGGATCAGCAGACCGTGGTCATCGGCGGGCTCATGACCGAGAAGCTCAAGAGCAACGTCACCAAGGTCCCCCTCCTGGGCGATCTGCCCCTGCTCGGGTATCTCTTCAAGACCACCACCAAGATCGTCGAGAAGACCAACCTGCTCATCTTCATCACGCCCTACATCATCCGGGACGCCTCGGACCTGCGCAAGATCTTCCGTGAGAAGATCAAGCAGCGCAAGGAGTTCATCGAGAAGTTCGGCGCCTTCAAGGATCACGACATCGATCGGCCCATCGACTACCGGTACAAGGTCGGCCTCTTCGAGGAGATCAACCGTGAGATCATCAAGGCCACCAAAGAGGGCGACATGAAGAAGAAGGCCATGGAGGAGTACAAGGAGGTCGACAACAGCGGCCCCGTGATCGTGGGCTCCAACGAACTCACCAACCTTCAGAAAAAACTCAAGGAATCCCGTGAGGGTACCGGCAAGAAGCAGCCCGACGCCAAAAAACCGGACACCAAGAAGCCCGACGCCAAAAAACCCGCCCCCACGGGGAAAAAGGGGACGAAGTAGCCATGGGAATCCACAAGAGCATCGGTGAGATCCTGGTGGAGTCCTTCGGGCTGCACCCCCTCGATCTGCAGCGGGCCCTGGACGTCCAGGCGGCGGAGAACCTGCGCCTGGGCGAGCTGTTGGTGAAGGAGAAGAAGCTCTCCGAGGCCGACGTCCTGCGGGCCTTGGCCATGCAGCAGGGGCTCGAGTATCTCGAGGAGCAGCCCAAACCCGAGCAGGTGGATCTGCATCTTCTGGAGAAGATCTCCATCAACTACGCCAAGCAGAACCGCACCGTGCCGCTGTGGCTCAAGGACGAGGGCACGGTGGTGGTGGCCATGAACGATCCCATGGCCTACTGGGTCATGGACGACCTGGGCGCCAAGCTGGGCAAGCGCCTGGACGTGGTGCTCATGGAGGTCCAGCGGGTCCTGGACATCATCAACAAGGCCTACACCCGCCGGGCCCAGAGCGTGGATCTGGGGACCGAGGACGAGCAGTTCGAGGAGGGGGAGGTCGCCGACCTCGTGGACGTCATCGACATGACCGACGAGGCCCCCATCATCCGCTGGGTGAACGCCATCATCTTCAACGCCGCCAAGGAGCGCGCCTCGGATATCCACATCGAGCCCGGGGATCGCGAGGTGGTGGTGCGGTACCGCATCGACGGTCTGCTCTACGAGACCAAGCACGCCAACAAGAACTACCTGAGCGCCATCGTCGCCAGGGTGAAGATCATGTCGGGGCTGGACATCGCCGAGAAGCGCCTCCCCCAGGACGGACGTATCCGGCGCCGCATCGCCGGCCGCGACATCGACATGCGCGTCGCCACCATCCCCACGGCCCGGGGAGAGCGCATCACCATCCGTCTGCTGGACCAGGGGTCCATTCTGCTGGATCTCGCCGACATCGGCTTCGACCGGCGAGAGCTGGATATCATGCAGGACCTCATCTACAGGCCCCATGGCATCCTCCTGGTCACGGGTCCCACGGGGTCCGGCAAGACCACCACGCTCTACGCGTCGCTCAACAAGATCAACACCCCCGAGAAGAACATCCTCACCATCGAGGATCCCGTGGAGTACCAGCTGGCCGGGATCAGCCAGGTCCAGGTGAACCCCAAGATCAAGCTCAGTTTTGCGGCGGGGCTGCGCTCCTTCCTCCGTCACGACCCCGACGTCATCATGGTGGGTGAGATCCGCGACCTGGAGACGGCGGAGATCGCCATCCAGGCCTCCCTCACCGGCCATCTGGTGCTCTCCACGGTCCACACCAACGACTCCGCGGGCGCCCTGACCCGTCTGGTCGACATGGGAGTGGAGCCCTTCCTCGTGGCCTCCTCCCTCAACGGCATCCTGGCCCAGCGGCTGGTGCGACGCCTGTGTCCCCACTGCAAGGAGGCCTACGAACCCACGCGCGAAGAGATGGTGGAGGTGGGCATCGACTTCGACAGCTTCATGGCCGGGGAGGTCGCCGGCTACCCCGTCTCTGCGGAGTTCAAACGACCGCCCCGGGGCATGGTCTTCAGGGCCAAGGGCTGTCACGTGTGCCTCAACACCGGGTACCAGGGCCGGACGGGCATCTACGAACTGCTGGAGATGGACGACGACATCCGTGCCCTCTCCATGAAGAAGATCGACGCGAACCACATCAAGAAGGTCGCCGTGACCAAGGGCCTCAAGACCCTGCGTCAGGACGGCGCCTATAAAGTGATTTCCGGAATCACCAGCCTCTCCGAGGTCATGCTGGTGACCGCCGAGGATATGGCCTGATCATGCCGGTGTTCAACTACAAGTGCCTCAACGCCGCCGGAAAGCTCGTCACGGGCTCGCGGGACGCCGACTCGGAGCGCGGGCTGCGCGCGCTGCTCCGTAAGGAGGGGCTGTTCCTCCAGGAGGCAAGGCTCACCACGGACAAGGGGAAGGGGCTCCGCAAGGAGATCGACATCTCCCTGTT
>QKIM01000048.1 GCA_003249585.1 Deltaproteobacteria bacterium | reverse complement strand
AAACCTGCTGCTCCCGCAGAGCCCGCAAAAGGCTAATTCTTTTAAGTAAGAATGAAAAAAAGGCCACCTTCGGGTGGCCTTTTTTTTTGCTGTGGATCGCGGTCAGTTCCTCCCGCCCGATGACGCCAGCTCCTTCATCCGTTCGTTGACACACCTCGTGAAGGCGGGGCAGCGGACATGGATGGCGTTGCACTTTTTCATGATCTCCACCAGGGGTTTGAGTTTTTCAGAGGTCTTGCACTGGGTGAGAAAGGTGGGGCGCAGTTTCGTCAGCCGGGTGCGGATGGTCTTCTCGGGAATGGGGAGTTTGAGAATGGGGCTGCCCTTGCCTGCAATGTGGCTGAGCAGGTTCTCCCGCTTTACGCCGTCGGCCATGAGCTTTTTCGCTCTCTTGATCTCACGCTCAACCGCATCTTCCAGTTGTTCGTGGTTCTCGAGGAGGCGCCCGTTGACGAAGACCTGGGGGGTCTGGTTGACTGAGATGCTGTTCCCGAAGGCCACATCGGCCTCCACGACCTTCTTGTACGTCTCCAGCAGCAGGGAGCGACGGTAGGCGACGGGGTCGATCCCGAGGCCCTTCAGCAGGGCAACGAACTGCGCGAGGATCGGATCCTTGGAGGTCTTGGAACCCTTGGGTGGTTTGGCCAGGAGAAATTCAAAGGTCATGGACTGCTGGTTGGTGTAAAGGAAATCGTGCACCTTCCAGAAGGCGGTGTCCCCTTTCTTCGCCCGGACGGCGCAGAGCGCCTGGGCGGCCATGGGGGCCAGCGGATGGAAGCTCAGCGGGAAGTGCCTGAAGACGACGGCCACATCTCCCTTGTGCTTTCTGAGCACGGCCGGGAAGGTGTTGAGCGCCCAGTACCGGCAGCCGGGACATTCCAGGTCGCTGAATTCCACGATGGTGACCAGCGGCTTCGTCGCACCCTTGGTGGGCGCGTTCTTCACGGGGATGTTGTAGACATTCTCGTGGGCGGGGATCAGGCACTTCCCAACACTGTCAAAGAGAGACTCGCAGGTGGGGGTCGTGTCCCGCTTTTTCAAACCGGGCTTTTCCTTCAATGAGTCCACGAGCTTGCGATCCTTGGCCGTGTTTTCTTTCCCTGGTTGCCCAGGATCCGTGGTGTTCTTTGCTGGTTCGTGGCTGCAGGAGATGAGGAGAGAGGTGATGAGGAGGGCGTGCCGCATGACGAAGGATCTCACTTCTTGCCGTAGATGGTTTTCTGAATGCAGTCCATGAAGGGTTTGCACTTGGTCTGTTGTTTGCTGCAGCCGTACACCACGCCGTAGAAGGTCTGGAAGTCCCGTGCGCTCTTGTTGCACTTTGAGAGGAATCCCGTCTTGAACTTCTCCAGCTCGGTCTTGTGGGTCTGGCTGTCCAGCTTGCGTTCATGGAAGAGCTTTCCGTGGTCCGTCAGGAAGCCGTAGATCTTCTCACGGGGAGTCCCCGCCTCCACGGCCTTTTTCGCCTCGGAGAGGGCCTCGGAGACCATGACGTCGACGGACTTGCGACGAGCGAGGGTGCCGTTGACGAAGATCCACGGCGTCCCCTCGAGCTCAACCTCGCGGCCCAGTTGCATATCGCGGGAAATAGCGGTCTTGTGCGTGCCCTTCTTCAGGGCAGCGTCGTACTTGTTCATGTCGAGCCCCATGGCCTCGGCCTGGGACCTGATCCATGTCGCGGTCAGCGGGGCCTCGCTGCCCTTGTACATGACGTCGTGGAATTTCCAGAAGGCCGCCTCGCCCTTCTGCGCCCGTACCTCTTCGGCCGCCTGGGACATGGTCAGGGCCATGGGATGGAAACTGAGGGGATAGTGTTTGAGGACAATCCCGACGTCCTTGCCGTACTTCTTCAGGATCTCGGGGATGCGCTCTAGGGCGAAGTCCTTGCATGCCGGGCACTGGAAGTCCGTGAACTCGACGATGGTGACCAGAGGGTGTTCGCCCCCCTTCATGGGTGAGGTGCCCCGGGGGACGTTGTACACCTTCTGCGTGGCGGGGACGAAGCAGTGGCCGTGGGAGGTGAAGAGGGCCTCGCACGGGATCTCACCTGCGTCCGGTGCCTTTGGGGCGGCGGCCTTTTGACCGGAGGGGTCCTTGGAGGTGGGGCTCGGATGGTCGAGACTCACCTTGTCGTCCTTGCAGGCGGCCAGGAAGAGAAGCATCACGATGAGGAAGGCTTTTCTGAACATGTGTTGACTCCTTGCGGGGGTCTAGGGGATGGGGAGGTCCACTCGCAGGACATCGAGGGTCTTGCCGCTGGTCGGGTCGAGGAAGGCCAGGACGCCCTGGAGGTGCACCTGTCCCCGTGCGGGGTTGAACCGGGAGGGGATCGCGTGGCGTGATTTGCCCAGGATGGCCTCCGGTTCCATGCCTATGATGGCGTCTGAGGCGCCGCAGAGGCCGAGATCGGTGATGGCCCCCGTCCCGCCCGGGAGGATCCGGGCGTCCGCCGTGGGAACGTGGGTGTGGGTTCCGCCGATGAAGCTCGCCCGGCCGTCACAGTGATGAGCCAGAGCGACCTTCTCGCCCGTGGCCTCGGCGTGGAAGTCCACGATCACCAGGGGCGCCTGGGAGGAGACTTCCGCGTAGATGGTGTCAAAGGCGTTGAAGGGGCTGTCGGCGGGCTCCATGAACACCTGCCCGATGAGGTTGATCACGGCCACCGGCACGCCTCCCGGGCTCTCGTAGACACCGAACCCCCGTCCGGGGGTCGTGGCGCTGCCGAGGTTGTGGGGCCGGAGTACCCGGGGGTTCTTCTCCAGCACGCCGTGGATGGCAGAGGGGCGCAGCGTGTGGTTTCCTCCCGTGAGGACGTCGACGCCGCTGCGGAGCAGATTGGTGGCGGACTCGGGGATCATGCCGAAGCCGTTGGAGTTCTCTCCGTTGACGATCACGAAATCCAGGCCCCAGTCTCGTCTCAGATCGGGGAGGATCCGGGTGACGGCCTTGACCCCGGCCATCCCCATCACGTCTCCGAGGAGGAGCATCCTGAATCCGGATCCCGAGGGGAGGTCGTCGGGAGAGGTGAGACTACCGGGCATAGTTGCTCGCCCTCGTCTCGCGGATGACGTTTACCTTGATCTGGCCGGGATAGGCCAGGTGGTTCTCGATGTGGGAGGCGATCTCCTTGGCCAGGAGGAGGGCTCCCTGATCCCCTGTCGAGCGGTTCTCGACCATCACCTTGATCTCACGCCCCGCCTGGATGGCGTAGGCCTTCTTGACGGCGGGGAAGGAGGCGCACAGCGTCTCCAGATCCTCAAGGCGCTTGATGTAGGAGGCGAAGAACTCCCTGCGCGCACCAGGGCGCTGTGCCGAGAGGGTGTTGGCGATCTGGATGATATGATCCAGCAGGGATTTGGGTTTTACCTCGCCGTGGTGGCTGGCGACGGCCTGGATGATCCGTGCCGATTCTCCATACTTCTTGACGGTGATGGCGCCGACGGCGGCATGGGACCCTTCCTCCTGATGATCGATGGCCTTGCCGATGTCGTGGAGGAGGCCTGCGCGTCGCGCGTACTTCGCGCCGATCCCCAGCTCCGCGGCGATCATGCCCGCCAGATGCCCGACCTCCACGGAGTGCTTGAGGAGATTCTGCCCGTAGGAGGAGCGGAACTTGAGCGTGCCCAGAAGGTAGAGGAGCTCGGGGTGGATGCGCTGGAGGCCGAGATCGAAGGCGGCCTGCTCCCCGACCTTGCGGCAGGTCGTGGCCAGCTCTTCCTCACATTTGGTGACCACCTCCTCGATGCGCGTGGGGTGGATCCTGCCGTCAGCTATGAGGCGGGTGAGGGCGAGCTTGCCGATCTCCCGGCGGACGGGGTTAAAGCAGGAGAGGATGACGGCCTCGGGGGTGTCGTCGATGATGACGTCGACTCCGGTCACCGCCTCGAAGACGCGGATGTTCCGGCCCTCGCGACCGATGATGCGGCCCTTCATGTCGTCGTTGGGAAGCTGGACAACGGAGACGGTGCGGTCGGTGACGTAGTCGCTGGCGTACCGCTGGATGGCTCCGACGATGATGTTCTTCACCGTCCGGTCCACCTGCTCCTCGGTCTCCTGTTCGATCTCCTTGAGCCGATCCTCCGCGTTGTGCCGAGCCTCGTCGATGACCTTCTCCTCGAGGAGGGTCCTGGCTTCCTCCTGGGTCATTCGGGAGATGGACTCGAGCTGTCCCTTCACCCGTTCGAGAGACTCGTTGGCCTTGGTCCAGTTGGCTTCGGTCTCTTCTTCCTTCACCGTGAGGACGTTCTCCCGCTTTTCGAGGTCCTTGTCCTTGCGGTCGAGCTCCTTCTCGGTCTGTTCGATGCGCTGCTCCCGGCGGACCAGACGCTTCTCCCGTTCTCGGACCTTGTTCTGGAAGGTTTTGGACTCCTTCTCCAGTTGTCCCTTGGCGTCGAGGATCAGTTGAGACTTCTCCAGCGTCGCCTTCTGCAGCAGCTGGTCGTACTCCTTTTGCGCATCGTCGGTGATTTTCTTTGCCCGGTCATGGGCATTTCCCTCGACGGTTCGAGCCTTCTTGTCTGCGAGAAATTTTCCTGCAAAGAGCCCGGCGATGCCTGCCGCGACAGCAGCCAGTATCACATAGACAGGGGTCACAATTCACCTCCTTGGTGTGATCGGAGATCACCAATTTGGCGAATAGATTCAATTGGTTGTAAACACTAGAAAAGGTCGCGCCCGTGACGGTCGGTCATTGCCCTTCCCTGAGCATTCGATGGATGCCCCACGGGGGAATCCACAAAATGTCAATCCATGGGAGTCTCTCCCGGGGATTATCTATATAAGGTTTTTCCTTTGAATCTATTCAACAATCTATGCCTGGAGAATCCAGGGGGTTAACGCCCGTGAGGACGGTGATAGTGTTACTGTGCGTCTTCCATGGAGCTCAGGTACTCCTGGATCCGCTCGGCCCTGCTCTCGATATTCCGGAGCAGTTCTCGGTGCTTCTCCCGTTCGGAGTAGAGCTCCTCGGTCAGGTTGAGGAGCGCCAGCAGTGCGACCCTCGTGGTGATGGTCCCGGAGCTGTCCGTCACCTCGGCCAGCTTGGAGTTGGCATAGGTTGCCAGCGTTTCCAGGGACAGGGTCCCGTCATGGGGGCGGAGGCTGAAGACCTGTCCGCCAATGGTGATCTCAACGGTTTCTCCTGACATGCTGACCTCATGACCCGCTAGGACTGCTTCGGCCGGGCCGTTCCGTTATGGTATCGCTCTATTAAAGAAATGGAAAAATGTCAAGCTGACCGTGGGGGTTCGCAGGAAAATAGTTTTGCCGTTTAAAGGGTTTATCAGGAGACCGGCGGGTCACTTGCTCTTCATGATCCACTCACCCTTCCAGTCCGGCGGCGGTGGCGCCTTGAGGAAGGATTCACAGCGCTCGACGAAGAGGGCGAAGGTGGCCATGGTTGGGTAGTCTGCGGCGCCCTTCCTGAAGTGGAACAGTGCCTCCTGGAAGTTTTTCTCGAGGTAGAGATCCAGCGCCTTCTCGTGCAGGGACACCGAGGCCAGAAGCGTCTCGTCGGAGATCTCCTCCCGGTGTCCCAGGAGCTCGTAGATCTCGATGGGCCTGCTCTTGCCCTTGACGGCGACCAGATCCAGTCTGCGGGTGAACATGACCTCGTGCACCTTCTCCCAGATGGGGCGGCTGATGATGATGGAGGTGCCGTACACCTTGTTGATGGACTCCAGCCGGGAGGTCGCGTTCACGTGATCCCCGATGATCGTGTAG
>QKIM01000621.1 GCA_003249585.1 Deltaproteobacteria bacterium | reverse complement strand
GGGCTCGGCAGGCTTGGTGGCAGCCGGAGTCGCATCCTTGGTCACGGGAGCTTTGTCGGTGGTGGGGGTCTTGTCAGGGGTGGTCTCCTCAGCTTTTTTCTTGCAGCCACCGAAGGCCAGGGCGAAGAGAGCAACACTCAGAATAGCAACTAATTTTTTCATGTTTAAAACATCCTTTCTGGTTATATCCATCAATAAACCAATGGTGTGTCTGATCAGTGTCATTGGTGGTACCCTACTGCAAGATTTTTGTCAATATATCTGAGGAGATTTTTTTCTGCCCATGATGAAAGGATTTCCCGCCCTTAGTCCACCCTTTTTCCTTTTAAATAATGGAATAGATGTTATCCCTTCTGAGTTGGGAACTGTTGCCCCTAGCCCCAAGGAGCTTCAGAGGACTGTCTCATGAACAAACATCTTGCTTTCGAAGGCGGCCGTGCTTTCAAATTCGCCTACAGTCCCCCTTCTGGGGACATCATAACCGTACAATCTTCTCGTATCAATATTCCGCTGACTACTGAAAGATACCGTTTCGTTCCGGTCTCCCGCTCTCAGAACCGCTTCGACGCGCATGAGCCGGTCCTGAAAACCGCCGGCCGCGACGGCATCCCCGTGTGCTTCCCCCTGCCCTTGACCTTCGACGGAGTCGTGGGCACCACAAGGCCAGGTGACAGCGACATCCTGTCCTTCACCATCGACGACACAGAACTCCGGCCTGTTCCTGGCGACTCCCCCCGGGAGCGGTTCCTCCGGAGCGGGCTGTGGCTTGAAATCAGGAACCTGCTGACCGGACGCGTCATTGATCCTCGCAGAAGCCCGCGCAGGGTCTTTGTAGCTACCTTTCTCACAGAGCCCTTCACCGCGGCCCCCGAGATCAGCCCGGGCGACCTCGACCTGGGCGCCGGAATCAGTGCCCTCAGGACCATCCTCGGTGACTCCCTGGACATCACCATCCTGGCCCCTGACATCCCTGGCACCCTGGGTGCACGGACTCTCGACGCGACAAAGGGGGTGGACACGCTCTTCCTCCCTCCCCGATACCCCGCCCACGACGGCTCCATCCCGCTGGCCCGCCGGATCTACCCAACGGAGATCCGAAAGGATCCTGACAAATACTGGTGGCTTGATCTGCAGACCCTCGCAAGGCTCATGGCTCTCGTGGAACCCAGCGCCGTGGATCCGAACATCGTCGTGGCTCTGGGACGCTCCTCGGGAGATCTGGTCCCCGGGCACCGCGCCCTCCTCCCCTTCACGCCACTGTCCGCCCTCATCGGTGAGGACCTGCCTGCGGAGCACCGGGTCGTCACGGGCGGTCTGCTCACGGGACGCGAGGTCGTCTCTCCCAACGTCGAATCCGTTCGCCCCTGGGACCGTGGCGTCTTTGTCCTGGCCAACCCCAGGGACCGGGAGATGCTCCACTACCTGCGCCCCGGCCTCTCCAAGGACTCCGTCTCCCCCACCTTCCTCTCCTTTTATTTCCCCACCCGCTCACGGGAGATCAACGGAGGGATCCGCGGCGAGCGCAGATTCTGTGTGAGCTGCAACTACTGCGAGGAGATCTGCCCGGTGGGCCTCGATCCCCAGCATCTGTTCAAGCTCAGTTCCGCAGCCATCCTCGACGAGGCGGTGGCCCACGGCCTCCCGCGCTGCTCAGGCTGCGGACTGTGCTCCTACGTCTGCCCCTCCAAGCTCGAGCTCACCCACGCCATCACCGCGGCCAAGGCCCAATGGCTGAAACAGCTGCCCGGAGGCCCCCGATGAAGGTTCTCAGAGACCTCCTGGACACCCTGTCTGAACGAACCAAAAAGGGCCTCTTCAGACCTGTGCACCCCCTCGTCGAGGCCGTAAACGCCGCGCTCTTCGATCCCGACATTCCCACGGACAGGGCCCCATACATCCGGGACGCCATCAACACCAAGCGGTACGTCTTCACCGTGGTCATCGCCCTCATGCCCATCGTGGCCATGGCCACCTGGTACTATGGTCTGCGCATCCCTCTTCTGCTGCTGTGGTCCTACGCCGTGGGGGCCATCGTGGAGTCGATCTTCGCCTTCTTTCGCAAGGAGACCATCAGTGAAGGGTTTCTTGTCACGGGAATGCTCTTCGTTCTCATCTTCCCCGTGAACACTCCCCTTTGGATGTACACCATCTCCATCGTCTTCGGCATCGTCTTCGGCAAGGAGGTCTTCGGGGGAGTGGGCCACAACCCCTTCAACCCTGCCCTGGTGGGGCGCCTCTTCGCCCTCATCTCCTGGCCCGCAGCGGTCTCTCCTCCCACCTACATCGAGCCCAAATACCGGCTCTTCGAATTCCTCACGGCGAACAGCGACGCCGTCACCGGCGCCACTCCCCTGGCCCTCATGAAGAGCCACCCGGATCTGGCCTCGAGCATTCCGCTGCAGCAGCTGCTTTTGGGCCCCAAAGGCGGCTCAGTCGGGGAGATCTCCTCTGTGCTCATCATCCTGGGCGGGCTCTACCTCATCGTCATCCGCGTGGTGAACTGGCGCATTCCCGTCGCCATCCTGGCGGGCGCCCTGGGCACGGCGGCGCTCTTCAAGCTCCTCGGCCCCCAGGGCACCCCCGGCCCTGTGCTCCACCTCTTCTCCGGTGGACTGCTTCTTGGCACCTTCTTCATGGCCAGCGATCCCGTCACCTCACCGGACACGGGGCTGGGAAAGTGGGTCTACGGCCTCCTCACCGGCGTCCTCATCATCGTCATCAGAGCCTTCGCGCCCCTGGTGGAGGGGGTCATGTTCTCCATCATCCTCATGAATGTGGCCGCCCCGCTCATCGATGAGGGGGTGCGGGTCCGCAGGCTGCGGCGGGAGGCGCGCTATGAATAGATCGCCCTCCACCCTCTACACGATCACCTTCGTCACCCTCACGGCCCTGGTGTCGGGGGTGCTCCTCATGGGCGCAAACCATCTCCTGGGGAGCCGCATCGAGACCAACCTCCTCAACGACCGGTACCGCTCCCTCTTCGCCCTGGCAGGAGTCGACGTGTCCGGCAGGGGGGCCTCGGACCTCAAGCGCCTCTACAGCCTGCGATTCGCCGAGGAGCGCACCCGCCGCGGAGGAGCACGGCTCCGGTTCTCCTCCACCGCGCAGACGATCACCTATATCTACCCCTTCTCGGGTATGGGCTTTTGGGGGCCCATACACGGATATATCGCTCTCGATCAGACCCTCTCCGTGATCCGCGGCGTGGTCTTCACACGACAGGAAGAGACCCCAGGGCTCGGCGCCGAGATCGTCACCGAGGCCTTCACGAAGCGATTTAGTGGTCTCAAATTCACTCGTGACGCGGCTTCCGAGAAGGTCCTCATGAAGATCACCAAGGCCGGCGAGGCGACCGGACCCTACGAGATCGACGGTATCACCGGTGCGACAGAGACGACCGTGCGCGTGAACGCCATGATCGGGAAGACCCTCAAGGCAGCCGTTTCCGACCGGAGAGGAGGTCGCCATGGGTCTTAGAATCATTAAGAGAGCGATCTGGCACGAGAACCCCATCTTCCACCAGATGCTCGGCGTGTGCAGCGCCCTGGCGGTCACCACCCGGGTGGAGAACGCCCTGATCATGTCGCTGGCCGTCACCGTGGTCTCCATGGGCACCGGTGCCATGGTCAGCCTCTTCAAGGGGCTCATTCCCCGCAAGGCGAGGCTCATGGTGGAGATGATCTTCATCGCGACCTTCGTCATCCTCTTCGACCAGCTGCTCAAGGCCTACTATTTCTCCATGTCCAAGCAGCTCGGGCCCTATGTCGGGCTCATCATCACCAACTGCATCATCCTCGGCCGCGCCGAGGCCTTCGCCATAAAGAACCGCGTGGGACCCTCCATCCTCGATGGGCTTGGGAACGGCATCGGCTATGGGATGATCCTCCTTACGGTCGCCATCTTCCGGGAGCTGCTGGGCGCTGGGACCCTCATGGGACACCGCCTCATGCCCGCCGGCTATGAGCCCGCCCGGGCCATTCTGCTGGCCCCCGGCGCCTTCCTCATCATGGGGGTCATCATCTGGATCGTCCGCGGCATCCAGCTCGGCCGCGCCAGGAGGTCCTCATGACGCCGGACATCCATCCCCTGGTCATCCTCTTTGCCGCCATCTTCACCAGCAACATCCTGCTGACCAACTTCCTCGGCATATGCAGCTTCGTCGCCCTGTCCAAGCGGCTCGACGTGAGCTTCGGCATGGGCACGGCGGTCACCTTCGTCAGCACCGCCACGGCCGCCCTCAACTGGCTCATCCACAGCCACTTCCTCAGGCCCGGCGCGCTCTCCTGGCTTTTGGGCGACCGGGCCACGGGGATCAGCCTCGAGATCTTCTCCGTCATCGTCTACATCGCCGTCATCGCGGCGTTCGTCCAGGTCGTCGAGATGACCATGGAGCGTTTTTTCAAGGCTCTCTATCAGGCCCTGGGGATCTTCCTGCCGCTGATCACCGTCAACTGTGCCATTTTGGGCGTCTCCCTCTTCCTCACGGTCCGCCACTACTCCTTTCTGCAGGCCGTCGCCTACGGGTTCGGCTCCGGCGTCGGCTACACCCTGGCCATCGTGCTCATGGCCGCCCTCCGCCGTCGCCTGCGGTACTCCAACATTCCCGCGCCTCTGCAGGGGATCGGCATCACCATGATCGTCACGGGGATCATGGCCATGGCCTTCATGGCCTTCAACGGCATGGTCGCCGTCCAGTAGGAGTCCCCATGACCTTTGTCATTCCCGTCCTCCTCTTCACGCTCATCGTCGAGGCGCTCCTGCTCATGGTCCTCGGCGTCTCCCGGCTCCTCCTCCCCAGGGGCCCCGTGACCCTCACCATCAATGAGGACAAACCGCTCGAGGTAGCCGCCGGAGAGAGCCTCCTCAACGTCCTCTACGGGCAGGAGATCTATATCCCCTCGGCCTGTGGCGGCAAGGGGACCTGTGGCTACTGCAAGGTCACGGTCCGCAAGGGTGACACGACGCCTCTGGCTACGGAGCTTGAGTTCCTCAGCATGGCCGAACGGGACGCCGGGGTCCGTCTCGCCTGCCAGATTCGCCTCATGGAGTCCATCCACATCGCCCTCCCACCGGAGATCCTCAGCGCCCGGGAGTATGCCTCGACCGTGAAGGCTGTACGGGACCTGACCCCCACCATCAAGGAGATCACCTTCGAGCTGTCCCCCGAGGACCATCTCGACTTTGCCTGCGGACAGTACGTCCAGGTGCGGATTCCCAACGATCAGTCCCCTGAGGGTTTCGTCTTCAGAGCCTACTCCATCGCCTCTCCCAGCACCGAGCGCGGGATCGTCACCCTCAACGTGAAGCTCGTGGAGGGGGGCATCGGCTCCACCTGGCTCCACTCCTTGAGGCCCGGTGACCCCGTCTTGTTCACGGGCCCCTACGGAGAGTGGGCCCCCGATCCCGCAAGACATCTGGTCCTCATCGGTGGCGGCGTGGGCATGGCCCCCATGCGCTCCATCATTCTTTCCCTTCTGGCCGAGCGGCCCGACCAGCGGATCTCCCTTTTCTTCGGGGCCCGCACCGAGAGTGAGCTGCTCTATCACGACCACTTTTCCGTCCTCATGAAGGACCAGCCGCGGTTCAGCTACATCCCGGCCCTCAGCGATGCCCCAAAATCCACCTGGGAAGGTGAGACCGGGTTCATCCACCAGGTCTTCCTGCGGCGCTTCGACGAGCCCGGGGAGACTACCCAGGCCTTCCTCTGCGGCCCCCCTCCCATGATCGATGGGGCCCTCACCGCCCTCGAGGATCTCGGGGTCGATGAGGACGCCGTCTTCTACGACAAGTTCTGACCGATCACCGTGCACGGGGTAACGGCAGGTCTGAAGAGACCCCCTTTTCAATTCTTGTTCACGAAGGTGTTGGGAGGAGCGTCACGGGGACGTCGGGTTTCTCTACTCGCAGGGAGGACAGGTGTCGGCCACGCGGGGAGTACCGCCGTCGGTGGGGCAGTAGCGGCAGGCGAAGTCTGCGCAATCGACGAAGCCGTTGCCGTCGTTGTCGATGCCGTCGGAGCAGGTGATGGCGTTGCCTTCGCAGACGGTGACCGCGGGGCTGTATTTGCAGGAGAAGTCGTTGCAGTCGGCGAAGCCGTTGCCATCGTTGTCCACACCGTCAGAGCAGGTGGCATCGGTCACTTCTTTGTCCACCTGGCAGGACGCTTCGGTGTAGAGGCAGTCGTAGTCGGCACAGTCGATGAAGCCGTCGCCGTCGTTGTCCACGCTGTCGGTGCAGTCGGTCTCGATGCAGGCCGGATCGTCGGCGCAGTCGAAGTCGTCGCAGTCGATGTAGGTGTCGCCGTCGTCGTCCACGCCGTCGGTGCAGTTGGTCTCGAAGTTGCCGGCGCAGGTGGGCTCGTCCTTGCAGTCGAAGTCGTCGCAGTCGCCGTAGCCGTCGCCGTCGTTGTCCACGCCGTCGGTGCAGTTGGTCTCGGTGCAGACGGTCACATCGGGGTGCGCATAGCAGGAGGGATCCTGGCAGTCTGTGAGACCGTCGCTGTCGTTGTCGGCGCCGTCAGAACACAGCTCGTCGGAGTTCTCCACTTTTGCGGGGCACGCCTCGTTGCCGATGCAGGCGAAGTCGTCGCAGTCGGTGAAGCCGTTGCCGTCATTGTCTTCGCCGTCATCGCAGATCTCGTTGGCGATCTGGGGACAGGCGCTCGAGTCGGCGGAGACCTCCACATCGGAGGCCGTGCGGGGCAGGATGTAGTATCCGAAGAAGTAGGTCACCACGCCGGTGATGTGAGCGAGGCACTCGCCACCGGTGAGGGAGGAGAGGTCGACCAGGTCGTCCTGGGCCTTGGTGCTCTGGTAGAACTCGACCTCGTAACGGCCGCTGTTGTCGCCGGCGTCCATGACGCGGACGTTGGAGAGCCGCACGAGGACGCCCTCCCACTGCTCGCCGGTGCTGACTTCGTTGAGGTCGGAGGCCTGGATGTCCACGGGGATTACTTCAGTGCCGGTGCCGACGTAGGTGACGATGGCGTTCTCGATCTCGGTGATGGGATCGTCGAAGAGGGGATCACCGGTCTCGGGATCTTCATAATTGTACTCGGTCTTGTCGCCCTGGACGTCGACCATGTCTCCCACCTGGAGGTTCACGAACCAGTCGGCGGTGGTGTCGTAGTTGTAGACCTGCACTCCGCTCCAGGCGCCGCCTGCGGGCTCGGCGACCCAGAAGCTGCCGGCGCGATCGCCGTACCGGTCGATGGCGGTAACGATGACGTTCTCGAGGTTGACGGGGTCGTTCTCCCCGATGAAGTCCGGATCGCTGGGGTTCTGCACGTCGTAGACCTGGTCGTCGTTGGTGGTACAGTTGTTGGTACAGGTAGTATTATTATTATTGTTGTTGTTGTTGCTGTTGCCATCGTCACGACAGGAGACGATGAACAGCGACAGGACGGAGACAAGGACGAGAAGGCTGCGCATGAAAAACTCCTTGGCCGCTCTCGGGGGGCGGCGTGTGGGGATAATAAAACGGAACGATATACTATAGCATGATGTGCCCGCAGAAAAGCCCCCAATCACGGTCTGATGGTTTTTTTGATGCGGGCGGCGAAGAAGGGACTTTACTCGGCGGATTCTTCGGTGGACACTTCAGCGGTCGTCGCGAAGTTGTAGTCCATGAGCTCGATGACGGCCATGGGGGCGTTGTCGCCGCGGCGGTTGAGGCCCTTGACCACGCGGGTGTAGCCGCCCTCACGGGTGGGTTTGCCCTGCTCGTTGAGGTACAGCGGCGCGATCTCCGTGAAGAGCTTGGTGAGGAGCGTGCGATCGGGCACCATGCGACGGGCCATACGGTAGTGGTGCACCACTTTGGCCTTCTGCTCGTCGGTCATCTTGTCCTTGGGGGTGACGATGAGCTCGCCCAGGGAGGTCCCCCACGCGATGGTGCTGTCCACGAAGCGCCGCAGCTCCTTGGCCTTGGCCGTGGTCGTGCGGATCCTGCCGTGCTGGATGAGGGAGCTCACCATGTTGCGGAACATGGCTTTCCTGTGGGATGAATTTTTTCCAAATTTTCTACCGGTTTTACGATGTCTCATTTCAGCACCTCGAATTATTTCTTTTTGGCCCCTGGCGATTTGGGAGGCGGTCCGTCAATGGGCCACCAGTCGAGCTTCATGCCGAGCGTAAGCCCCATCTCTGCAAGAATCTCTTTGATCTCTTTGAGAGACTTGCGTCCAAAGTTTTTGGTTTTCAGCATCTCGACCTCGCTCTTCTGAACGAGCTGGCCGATGTATTTGATGTTCGCGTTCTGCAGGCAGTTGGCGCTGCGGACGCTGAGCTCGAGTTCGTCGACGGACTTGAAGAGGAACTGGTTGACTTCCTGCTCGGAGTCGAGATCCATGTCCTCGGAGGGCTCGTCGCGCTCCTCGAAGGTAATGAAGAGCTGCATGAGCTCCTTGAGAATCTTTGCGGAGTAGGCGACCGCATCCTTGGGATCGATGCTGCCGTCGGTCCACACCTCGAGAACCAGCTTGTCGTAGTCCGTCCGACGCCCCACGCGGGCGTTGGTCACGGTGTAGTTGACCTTCTTGATGGGCGAGTAGATGGCGTCGATGGGAATGGATCCGACGCCCAGGGTCTGGTCCTTGTGGATCTCGGCCCCCACATACCCCTTGCCGGTCTGGACCACCATCTCCATGCGGAGGTGGGCATCGTCAGACAGGGTGCAGATGTGCTGCCCGGGGTTGAGGATCTCCATGTTGTCCACCAACTGAATATCGCTGGCGGTAACCTGGGCGGGGCCGGTCATGTCGAGGACGAGCACCACGGGTTTGGTGCTGGGCTTCTTGAAGCGTACTGTCTTGAGGTTGAGGATGATGTCGGTGACATCCTCGACCACGTTGGGGATGGAGGTGAACTCGTGCACCACGCCCTGGATCTTCAGGGAGGTCACGGCAGCGCCCTGGAGAGAGGAGAGGAGGACTCTCCTGAGGGAGTTGCCGAGGGTGATGCCGAATCCGCGCTCAAGGGGGTCGCAGATGAACTTGCCGTAGTTCTTGGTCAGGCTGTCATCTTCCACGACGATGGCTGCGGGCTTGATGAGCTCACGCCAGTTTTTGGCGATCCATTCGTAGACTTCTTCCCTACCGTGGGAAGGCTTCATTCCATAATCCATAGTTCATCGTTCCTTCCAAGGATCCACTCCCGCCTGCCTGCAGGAACCACTCCTTGAGAAACCCTCGACGCCAAAAGCAGATCAGGCGCCAGGGCGTGGGTTGCAATCAGACTCTTCTTCTCTTGGGGGCGCGGCATCCGTTGTGGGGGATGGGCGTGATGTCTCGGATCGTGGTGATCCGGATACCCACGGCGGAGAGGGCGCGCAGGGCGGACTCCCTGCCGGCGCCGGGTCCGTTGAGGACGACGCTGCAGTTCTTCACACCATGCTCCATGGCCTTGCGGGCGGCATCCTCACCGGTGAGCTGGGCCGCAAAGGGAGTGGACTTTCTGGAGCCCTTGAACCTGAGGCCGGCGCTGGACCAGGCAATGACGTTGCCGTTCATGTCACTTATAGTGACGATGGTGTTGTTGAAGGTGGAGTTGATGTGGGCAACGCCGGTCGGGATATTCTTTTTGACCTTTTTCTTGCCGGTTCTTTTACGAGGAGCTGCCATGGATTATTTACCCTTTCTCTTCTTGCCGACGTTGACGCGCTTGGGACCCTTCCTGGTGCGGGCGTTGGTGTGGGAACGCTGTCCGCGGACGGGGAGGCCCTTCATGTGACGCAGCCCTCTGTAGCATTTCAGATCCATGAGGCGTTTGATGTTCATGCTGACTTCACGACGGAGATCACCCTCGACCTTGTGCTTGGCGTCGATGATCTCACGGATGACCCTGGTCTCGCCCTCGGACAGGTCGTCGGAGTTCGTAGCGAAGTCCACTCCTGCTTCAGTGAGAATATCCTGGGCGGTCTTGCGGCCGATCCCGAAGATATAGGTCAAGGCAATTTCCATTCTCTTTTTTCTTGGAAGGTCTACACCGGCGATACGCGGCATGCTTTCTCTCCTTTTGGGAATCTGGTCACCGCGGATGGGGAACCCGCCCCTTCCGCGAGGTTGACACTATCCCTGTCTCTGCTTGTGACGAGTATCGGTACAGATGACTCTCACGACGCCTTTTCTTTTGATAACTTTACATTTGTCACAAATCTTCTTCACTGAAGCTCTGACTTTCATAACAGCTCCTTACCGTCTGCTGAGTACCAGCGGTCCATCTTCGGTGATGGCGACGCTGTGCTCGAAATGGCACGCGAGCTTTCCGTCTCGCGTGACCACTGTCCAACCATCGTCGAGGATCTCCACTTTGTGGGAGCCCTCGGTGACCATGGGCTCTATAGCAAGCACCAGGCCGGTTTGCAAGAGCAAACCCCTTCCAGGACTGCCGAAATTCGGCACCTGCGGGGGCTCATGCATCTGTCGACCGATCCCGTGGCCGACAAAATCGCGGATGACATCGAATCCGAAGCCTTCCACATGGGACTGCACCGCGTGTCCAACATCGGACAGGCGGTTGCCCGAGACCATCTTCTCGATGGCCTTGTCGAGGGAGTCGCGGGTGGCGTCTATGAGCAGCGCCGCGGTCTCCGAGACCTTCCCGATGGGGAAAGTGCGGGCCGCATCGCCGCAGTACCCTTCGACAAAAGCACCGAAATCGATGCTCAGGATGTCACCCTCCACGAGAACCTCGTCCCTCGACGGAATGCCGTGCACGACCTTCGAGTTGACGGACGTACAGAGCACCGCGGGATAGGGTGACATGTCCATGGCCGGCTGATAATTGAAAAAGGCAGATCTGGCACCGACCTTCTCCAGATACTGCCGCGCCGCGACTTCCATATCCCACGTGGTGACCCCGGGACGGGCCAGTTCTTGACATATATCAAGAACATCGCTAACAACCAGATTCGCTTTTCTGAGCTTAGCGATTTCTTTGGGCGACTTCAGTCGGACGTGCATTATTAACTGATCTCAATCCGTTGATCAAGCAAGAATCGTAAAAATTCTTGCCGAAATTTCTTCCATTTCCCCAACCCCGTCGACGACCCGGAGTTTTCCGGCCTTTTTGTAATAATCGACAAGGGGTGCGGTCTTCTTATGATAGGAGGCGAGCCGTACCGTGACGGCCTCCTCGGTGTCATCGGAGCGCTGGATGAGCTCAACGCCGCAATCATCGCACAGGTTGCCTTCCCTTGGCTTCAGAAACTGTACGTGATAGGGGCGTTTGCACTGGGGGCAGCTTCGACGCCCGGTGATCCGGGGGACGATCTGCCCGTCAGGCACGGCGATCTCGATGACATGATCCAGGGCGATCCCGAGCTCCCCGAGAACGCTGTCCAGCGCCTGGGCCTGGGGGATAGTGCGTGGGAACCCGTCGAGGATGAACCCGTTGGCACAATCCTCCATGGCGAGACGATCCTTCACGATGCCGATGACGACCTCGTCGGGCACGAGCTCCCCGCTGTCCATGAAGCGGGCGGCAAGCAGTCCCATCTCGGTTCCCATGGCGCGCGCCTCGCGGAGCATGTCGCCCGTGGAGATCTGCGGGATGTTCAACTGCTTGACGAGGCGGACGGCCTGCGAGCCTTTACCGCCGCCCGGCGCGCCCAGGAGGATGATGTTTGCCATGGAGGGGGGAACCTTTCTCTACGCTCTGCGGCCTCTGATGCGGGGGCCCTTGGGACCGGACAGGCCTTCATAGTGCCTGGTGATGAGATGGCCTTCTATCTGCTGGACGGTGTCGAGAGCGACGCCGACGACGATGAGCAGGGAGGTGCCGCCGAAGTAGAAGGGGACGTTGAAACGCGCGGTCATCAGGTTGGGGAGAACACACACGGCGCTGACATAGATGGCGCCGCCCCAGGTGATCTTGGTGAGGACCCGGTCAATGTATTCCGCCGTGCGCTTGCCGGGGCGGATGCCCGGGACGAAGCCGCCCTGCTTCTTCATGTTGTCCGCCACATCCTTGGGATTGAAGGTGACGGCCGTATAGAAGAAAGCGAAGAAGATGATGAGCAGCACATAGATCAGGTTGTACCGCCAGTCGGCGGGATTGGAGATGGGCTGCAGGAAATTCTTGAGCCGCGGAGAGTCGGCAAAGCTGGCGATCTGCGCAGGGAACATGAGCAGTGAGGAGGCGAAGATCGGCGGGATGACGCCGGCCATGTTGATCTTGAGAGGCAGGTGGGAGGATGCGCCGCCGTAGAGGCGCCGACCCACCACCCGCTTCGCGTACTGGACCGGAATCTTTCTATAGGCCCGCTCGAAGAAGGTGATGATGGCGATGGCGGCCACCGCGACGAAGGCGATGATCGCGAGGTTGAGGATACGAAGATCGCCACGACGGAACTGGTACACCAGGCGGAGGATGGCGTCAGGCATGTTGGCGACGATACCGGCGAAGATGATCAGGGAGATCCCGTTGCCGATTCCGCGCTCGGTGATCTGCTCACCGAGCCACATGATGAAGACCGTCCCCGTGGTGAGGGTCAGCACTGTGGTCATCTTGAAGGCGAGCCCCGTGTTCAGCACGATCCCCGGATAGGCGCTGTTCTGGCTCTCGAACCAGGTCGCCAGGAACCAGCCCTGGATGAGGCAGAGGAGGACCGTACCGTAGCGTGTGTACTGGTTGATCTTCTTTCTGCCAGCCTCCCCCTCCTTGTTGAGCTGCTCAAGATGCGGTACGACGACCGTGAGCAACTGGATGATGATGGAGGCACTGATGTAAGGCATGATCCCGAGGGCGAAGATGGAGAGCTGCTTGAGGGCGCCACCGGAGAACATATTGAAGAGGCCGAGGAAGCTTCCGGAAGCCCCGGCCATGATGGTCTTCATGATGGAGCGGTCCACCCCGGGAACGGTCACGAAGACGCCGATACGGTAGACGGCGAGGAGACCGAGGGTGAAAAGGAGGCGTTTCCTCAGTTCGGGAATCTTGTGTATATTTCCAAAACCACTTGCCATATTGGTACTTTCCAAAGGTTAGCGCCACCCGGAGGGTGGCGCAGGTTGTTTACAACTGTCGGTTATTTCACATTAGTCGATGAGCGTAACCTCGCCGCCCTTGGCTTCCACCTTCATGCGGGCAGCACGCGACACTTTGTGAAGCTTGACGTTATAAACACCATAAAGTCTCCCTTTGTCAACAAGACAGAGAGTACGACCTTCGGTTTGAATGCCTTTTTTCTTTAATGTTTCGGGAGTTACATCCCCACCCTTGGGGAACCATTTCCGCAGATCTGCGAAACTGATGGTGCGGGTGAGATTCGCGGGATCGGTGACGGTAACTTTTCCGCCTTTGTTTTCAATGGCCTGACGAGCAGCGCGGGAGACTTTGTCAGCCTTCACGTGGATGGCGCCACCCACGTTCCCCACCGCGATGACCTCTACCTTGGTCTTGTACTTGGGCATGAGCCCGGCGGCCTTGATATCCTCTACGGTGACGGTGACCATCTCGCCTTTTTTGGAGAACTTCTTGAAGATCTCACCCATGCGAACTCTGGCGTAGCTGTTGATCACCTGGGTCACGGTCACGGACCCGCCATTCTTTTCGAAGGCTTCCGTCGCCTTGGGCGTCACTTTGTAGGCTGTGACCTTATAGGCGGCCTGGATCTCGCCGGAGCCGACGATCCTGAGCCGTTTGGAGTCCGTGGGGACGAGGCCTTTCTCGATACAGAGGGCCAGGTTGATCTCACCACCCTCAGGGAAGGCGATGGAGAGGCTCTTCAGCGTGACAACGCCAGTGTCGACGGCCCAGACGTTTTTGAAGCCCCTCTTGGGGATACGGCGCTGGAGGGGCATCTGCCCACCCTCGAAACCACGGCGGACGGTCCCGCCGGTGCGAGCGGTCTGGCCCTTGCCACCCCTGCCGCCGGTCTTACCGGTGCCGGAGCCCTGGCCGCGGCCGCGGCGTTTTCTGTTCTTGGTCGATCCACTGTTGGCTTGCAGTTTGGACAGTATGCTCATGGCCTACTCTCCTTCCTTGTCGTAGGGTTCAATCTCTACCAGGTGGGACACCTTGCGGATCATGCCGCGGATTTCGGGGGTGTCCTTGAGGATTCTCACACGACCATTGTGTGTGAGGCCAAGGCCCAGCAAAGTCTGTCTCTGAATATCGGGACGCCCGATGGCGCTCCGGATCTGCTTTATCTTAATATGGGTAGCCATGTCTCTCTCCTGCTGTGCTGCTAACGGAGCTGCTCCACGGGGATACCCCGCCTGCGGCTCACTTCCTTTGCGTCCCGCAGTTCCTTGAGCGCCACGAAGGTCGCCTTGAGAACGTTGTGGTGGTTGTTGCTGCCGATGCACTTTGTCAGCACATCATGAATACCGACGGCTTCCATGACCGCTCTGACCGCGCCGCCGGCGATGACGCCGGTTCCCTTTGCGGCGGGACGGAGGAGCACTCTGCCCGATCCGTAGACCCCGACGATCTCATGGGGAATGGTCGCCGCCTGGAGAGGAACGGTGATCATGGTGGACTTGGCCTTTTCCGTGGCTTTTCTGATCGCCTCGGGGACCTCGTTGGCTTTGCCGAGACCGTGCCCGACCCGTCCAGCACCGTCACCCACGACGACGAGGGCGGCGAAGCTGAACCGACGACCACCTTTGACAACCTTGGCGACGCGGTTGATGTATACCAGTTTTTCGATAAACTCGCTGTTTTCTTCAGGTAATTTAGCCATCAATATCCTCTTTATCCGGCTGGATACGACTTAGAATTCCAACCCGGCCTCCCGGGCACCCTTGGCGAGGGAAGCGACTCTGCCGTGGTACAGGAAACCACCGCGGTCGAACACAACCATAAGCACGTTCTGCTCTTTACACAGCTCAGCGATCTTCTTGCCGACCTTTTCAGCCTGCTCTTTCTTGGAAAGCTCCTTCATCTCCTCGCGGAGTGAAGGAGAGAGCGTAGAACAGGCACAGATGGTCTTGTGGCTGACGTCGTCGATCACCTGGGCGTAGATGTGGTTCGTAGATCTGTGGACAGCCAGGCGGGGGCGCATCTCTGTACCCGTGACGCTCTTGCGAACTCGAGCCTGTCTGATTCGACGCATTGCAATTCTTTTGTTCTCTTTCATAGCAACCACCAGTTACACTTTCAGGCCGACTTTAGCCCTTGGCTTTTCCTTCCTTCTCGCGCACAACCTCGCCGGCATACCGGATTCCCTTACCCTTGTACGGCTCGGGAGCTCGGAAGGCGCGGATTTCGGAAGCGACCTTACCCAGAAGGATCTTGTCGATGGATTTCAGCACGATGGTGAGACCGCGCTCTTCGAGGGTGCACTCGACCAGCTTGGGCACCTCAAAATAGATGGGGTGCGAATACCCAAGCGAGAGGATGAGCACGTTGCCCTTCATCTCGGAACGGTAACCGACGCCGATGATGTTGAGGGTCTTGGTGAAGCCCTCGGATACACCGTGCACCAGGTTGGCGACGTTCGCCCTGGCCATGCCGTGATTCATCCGGATCTGCTTGGTATCGTTCTCACGGACGAGGCGAAGCTCACTGTTTTCCTCTTCAAGGGTGATCCCCTTGGGAAGAACCGTGGAGAGCTCGCCCTTGGGGCCCTTCACATGGACGGTGCCATTCATATTGTTGACAGTAACCCCTTTGGGAAGGGGAATTTGCATTTTACCTATACGGGACACTGTTCACCTTCCTCGCTACCAGATGGAGCAAATCACTTCGCCGCCGATGTTCTGGTTTCTGGCCTCTTTATCCGTCATGACACCGCGGCTGGTGGTGATGATGGCGATACCCAGCCCGAAACGGATCTTCGGGAGTTCATCCCTTTTGGCGTAGATGCGACGGCCAGGCTTGGAGATCCGCTTCAGGCCCTCGATGGCGGGCCGATTGGCTTCATCGTACTTGAGCTCGACGATGAGCGTCTCAAAGGGGCCTTCGGTCTGCGTCCCGAAGTCTTTGATGAAACCTTCCTGTTTCAGGACGTTGGCCAGATTTTTCTTCATCTTGGACGAGGGCATTCCGACCTGGGTCTTGCCAGCCTTCAGTCCGTTGCGGATACGGGTCAAGAAATCTGCAATAGGATCAGTCATAGACATTTTCGTTCACTCTCCCTACCAACTGGCCTTAATAACTCCAGGAATCATTCCCTCAAGAGCCAACTTACGGAAACAGAGTCTGCACATGTCAAACTTCCTGATGTATGCCCGGGAACGCCCGCAGAGGGGGCATCTGTTCCTGTGCCGAATCTGGAACTTGGGCTTATTTGGTATCATTTTGCAAAGACGAGCCACGTGATTCCTCCTTATTTCCTAAAGGGCATACCGAAGTTCCGTAACAGGGACTTGGCTTCTTCGTCAGTTTTGGCCGAGGTGACGATGGTGATGGTCAAACCTCTGATGGCTTCGATATCATCATAATTGATCTCCGGGAAGATGATCTGCTCTTTGATGCCCATGGAATAGTTTCCACGGCCATCGAAGCCCTTCGGGGAGACACCTTTGAAGTCGCGGGTACGGGGAAGCGCGATGCACACCAGACGTTCGAAGAACTCATACATGACTTCCCGGCGCAGTGTGACGGACGTCCCGATCTTCATGCCTTCGCGGAGCTTGAAGTTGGCGATGGATTTCTTCGCCTTGTTCACGACGGGCTTGCGCCCGGTGATGATCTCCAGTTCCTTGACGGCGCTCTCGAGGAGCTTCGGATTTTTGATCGCTTCGCCGAGGCCCACGTTCACCACGATCTTCTTGAGCTCGGGGATCTCCATGACGTTGCCGTACTGGAACTCTTCACGCAGCTTCGTTCTGATCGTCTCGTTGTACATTGTCTTGAAGGCAGGAGCCTTCTCTCTTTTGACGGCTTCGTTCTGGAAAGCCTCGCCCTTTTTCGATCCTTTGGCCTGATCTTTCGGTTTTGCCATGGCCAGCCTCCTAATTACGCTTCCTTGTTCTCGATGATGTCACCGCTGCGGTCCTTGCCGCGGGAAACCCTGACCTTCTTCCCATCGGGAAGGACCTTGGTCCCCACACGCGTCCCCTTGACGAGTTTGGCCTCGTCCTTGGAACCTATGTGCGAAACGGTGGCGGGATCGATGGGCATGACGTTGGAGATGTGGATCGAACCTTCGCGCTTCTCCTGGGTCCCCGACTGGTTCTCCTGGGTGGGCTTGCGGTTCTTCACCTGCATGTTGATGCCTTCGACCACGACTCTCTCCTGGCTCTTGAGGATCTTGAGGACCCGACCAGTCTTACCTTTGTATTTGCCGGCGATCACTTTGACCATGTCGCCTTTTCTGATTCTGGAAAGCATTACAGCACCTCCGGAGCCAAGGAAACGATCTTCATGAATTTCTTGGCGCGAAGCTCTCTGGCCACGGGTCCGAAGATACGGGTCCCGATGGGCTCACCGCCCGCGTTGAGCAGAACGGCCGCGTTGTTGTCGAACTTGATGTAGCTGCCGTCGCGGCGGGAGATCTCTTTGGCTGTTCTCACGATGACGGCCTTGAGCACATCGCCCTTCTTCACCTTGGCGGTGGGAATGGCTTCTTTGACGCTGACGACGATAATGTCGCCGATGCTGCCGTATTTCCTTTTGCTGCCACCCGGGACTTTAATGCACTGCACTTTTTTGGCGCCGGAATTGTCAGCGACGTCCAGTATAGTCTGCATCTGGATCATCGTATCACCTCACTTTAACGGGGCCTAGATGCCCGGTTTACGTTCAATAAGTTTCTGAACCCGCCATCTCTTGTTTTTGGAGAGAGGTCTTGATTCGATAATCGTCACCTTGTCGCCGACCTGATACTGGTTCTGCTCATCGTGGGCGAGATAGGTCGTGTGTCTCGTGATGTATTTTTTGAGTCTGGGATCGCGGACGCGCCGCTCAACCAGAACGGTCACTGTCTTTTCCATCTTGCCGGCGGACTTGACGACGCCGAACATCACCCGTCTGTTTCCCCGTTCCGTAGTCATTACTGCTTCCTCCCGGCGGCACGCCTGGTGCTGATCTCCGTCATCACCCGGGCGATGTCCCGACGCGTGTTCTTCAGTTTGTTGTTGTCCTTGAGCTGGCTGGTGGCCTGCATGATCCTCAGATCGAACATCTCTCTCTTGAGCTCGCTGAGGAGGCCATGCAGCTCTTCGCGGCTGCGATCCTTCAGATTGGTGGTGGAGTACACGGAGTCTTTCATATCATCATCTCTCTTTTCACAAACCGCGTGCTGAGGGGAAGCTTGTGGTGACAGAGGCGGAAGGCCTCCTTGGCCTGCTCCTCGGTGACACCGACTACTTCATAGAGTACGTGACCGGGTTTGACCACGGCGACCCAGGACTCGGGAGCGCCCTTTCCTTTACCCATTCGGACTTCGGCGGGTTTCTTGGAGAGGGGCTTGTGGGGAAACACGCGGATAAAGACCTGCCCACCACGTTTGATGTGACGGGTGATGGCGATACGACCGGCCTCGATCTGGCGGGAGGTGAGCCAGCCGCACTCTGTGGCCTGGATACCATAATCCCCAAAGGAGACGGAGTTGCCGCCTTTGGCGACGCCTCTCATTTTACCTTTCTGGACTTTTCTATGCTTAACTCTTTTCGGTGCTAACATGCCGCCCTACCTTTTGGTCCGCTCAGGGGAACCTTCTTTGGAAGTCAGAACATCACCTTTGTAGATCCAGCATTTGACGCCGATGGCACCGTAGGTGGTTCTTGCTTCGGTAAAACCGTAATCGATATCCGCTCTGAGGGTGTGGAGCGGAACGCGTCCTTCCATGTACCACTCGCGACGAGCCATCTCGGCACCGCCCAGCCGACCGGCCAGGTGCACCTTGATGCCCTGGGCGCCCATGGACATGGTGTTCTGGATGGACTTCTTCATGGCTCTGCGGAAGTTGACTCGACGCTCGAGCTGGCGGGCGATGTTCTCGGCCACGAGCTGGGCGTTGTTCTCAGACCGCTTCACTTCCTGGATGTCCACGTAGATCTCGCTCTGGGAGAGCCCCTGCAGATCCTTGCGAAGCTTCTCCACATTGGCACCACCCTTACCGATGACGCGACCGGCGCTGGCGGTGACGATGGTGACCTTCAGTTTTTCGCCAGTACGGCGCTCGATGTCGACGGCGGCGATACCGGCGTCAGGCATCTTGCTGAGGATGTATTTACGGATCCGGAGATCCTCGTTCAGCCACTTGCCATACTGTTGATCGGTGAACCACTTCGAACTCCCGGTTCTGATGATTCCAAGCCTCATGCCGATAGGATGTACTTTCTGTCCCACGATATGACTCCTCTACTCTGCGCTGTCCGAAACGATGACCGTAACGTGACTGGTTTTCTTGTTAATCCGGAATGCTCTGCCGCGCGCTCTGGGACGACGCCACTTCATGGTGGGTCCCTGGTCCACGAAGATCGTCTTGATGACGAGATCTTCGGAGGACATGGCGTTGCCTTCGCGGTTCTCGGCGTTGTACAGCGCGCTCTTGATCAACTTGATGAGGACGCGGGCGCCATATTTGGGGGTGAAGGTCAGAAGGGAGATGGCATCTTCCACCTTCTTGCCACGCACCATGTTGGCCAGGATGCGCATCTTGCGGGGGGCGATCCGGAGATTGCGGAGAATCGCCCTGGGGTGCTTCTCCCGATCTTCCTGAATGCGGACTTTCTTCGTGTTGTTCTTGGTATAAAGCGACATAACCCCTAGCCTCCCTAACGTTTCTTGGCCTTACGGTCTGCAGCGTGGCTGTAGAACGTTCTGGTGGGCGCGAATTCGCCGAGTTTGTGTCCAACCATCTCATCGGTGATGTAGATGGGGATGAACTTTCTTCCATTGTGAACGGCGATGTTGAGGCCGATCATGTCGGGAACGATGGTGGAGCGCCTGGACCACGTCTGAATAGCTCTACGGTTATTCTCTTCCTGGGCCTGGACAACTTTTTTCATAAGATGGTCGTCTACGAAGGGACCTTTTTTAACTGAACGAGCCATGTTACATTCCTCTATTATTTAGATTTCCGTCTCTTGACGATAAACTTGTCGGTGCGCTTGTTCTTACGGGTTCTGTACCCCTTGGTGGGCATGCCCCAGGGAGAACAGGGGTGACGACCGCCGGAGGATCTGCCCTCGCCACCACCCATGGGATGGTCGACGGGGTTCATGGCTACGCCGCGGTTGTGGGGTCTTCTGCCCATCCATCTCTTGCGGCCTGCCTTGCCCAGGTCGATATTGCTGTGCTGGCCGTTGCCCACGACACCGACGGTAGCGCGGCAGTTGATGTTCACCTTGCGCACCTCGCCCGAGGGGAGACGGAGGAGAGCCATCTTGCCCTCCTTGGCCATGAGCTGTACGCCGTTGCCGGCGCTGCGGGCGAGCTGCCCGCCGTGACCGATGTGAAGCTCCACGTTGTGAACCATGGTGCCATCAGGGATGAACTGGAGAGGCATGGCGTTCCCGGGGACGATGTCGGCGCTGTCAGAGTTGACGCTGATGATCGTATCGCCGGCCTTGAGGCCGTCGGGAGCGAGGATGTAGCTCTTCACGCCGTCAACATACTTGAGCAGGGCGATGAAGGCCGAACGGTTGGGATCGTACTGGATGGAATCCACCACCGCCGGGACGCCCGTCTTGTTGCGACGGAAATCGATGACGCGGTATTTCTGCTTGTGGCCGCCGCCGCGGAAGCGGACGGTGATGCGGCCATAGTTGTTTCTGCCGGCCTTGGAGGGTTTCGCGCGAAGGAGGGACCGCTCCACCGTGTATCCCTTGCTCAGTTCGGAGAAGTCGTTGGTGCTCATGCC
>QKIM01000452.1 GCA_003249585.1 Deltaproteobacteria bacterium | reverse complement strand
GAGGTGCCCAGGGAAGTCTTGCCGCATCCCGACTCGCCTACCAGTCCCAGGGTTTCTCCGGGGCGTACGTCGAAGCTCACGTCGTCCAGGGCGCGTACGGTCCCCTTGGAAGTGTGGTAGTACATCCGGAGGTTCCGGACCTGCAGTATCGATTCGCCCATGGCCTACCTCGTCTTGAGTTTCGGGTGCAGGATCTTGTCCATCGCGAACCCCAGGAACGCGAAGGTCATGCCCATCACGGCGATCAGCAGCCCCGGCGGCACGACCCACCACCAAAGGCCGTTCAATACCGCGCCGCTTCCCAGGGCGTCGTGGAGGATCTGCCCCCAGGTCACGATCGTCGCGTCCCCAAGCCCCAACAGGCTCACGGAAGCCTCGTACACGATGGCTCCCGGCACGGCCAGGGCCATGGAGGCGAAGGAGTAGGGGATGAGGAGGGGCGCCATGTGCCGGAAGATGATGCGCCTGTGCCCGGACCCCAGAGCCCGGGCAGCCTCGATGAAAGTCTCCTCCTTGATCTGGAGGGCCATGGACCGCACGGTCTTCACGGGGCCCACCCAGGAGAAGACGATGAGGGCCGCGATGATGGTCCAGATGCTCGGTTTGTAGATCGCGGAGAAGACGATGAGAATGGGGAGCACGGGGAGGGAGATGAAGTAGTCGAAGACAAGCATCATGATCGAGTCCACCCGGCTTCCGAAGTAGGCGGAGGTGATCCCGTAGAAGACGCCGACGAGCACGGAGATGACGCTCGTCAGAAGGCCAATGAGGAGAGCCCACTTCATCCCGGCAACTACGCCGGAGAAGATATCCCGTTTCATGGAGTCCGTGCCCAGTACCCCGGAGACGCGGCCCACTACGGCAAGCTCGATCGAGTCGACGGCTGCTCCGGAGTCCGTGAAACCGGCCCGCACTTCTATCCGGTACCGTCCGTCCAGAGGCACCGGACCCTTTACGAAATCCGGTTGGGCCTGGGAAAATAGGATGTCCGTGACTCCGTACCGCATGGTCGCTATCTGGGGGGCGTTCTTCCTTCGTTCCCAGCCCTTCAGGAACTCCATCGCGTTTGACCGGCCCTCGTTGCCCAGGGAGAGCCGGAAGGGTTCGTCCGAGAGCCCGGAGAGCACGTAACGGACCACTTCCACGGACAGGCCGTCCGGCCTGAATCCCGTGACCGTCAGCGGCAGGGTACCCGAGCCCCGGCCCCGGAGGATGAAATCGTTCGGGGGGCCGTTGAAGCGGTAATCATACTCGAAGGCGTACGTCCTCTCGGAAGGACCGGTCTCCTCGACCGCAGGATTAGACAGCACCCGGGAAACCGCGGATTTTTTCGAGGTGAAGAAGTTCGTCCAAGCGGGGGGGGCGCTCGCCGAATTGTCCTGCCAATAGGTGATGTCACGCCATCGGCTGCCGGCCTCCGGGAAGGGCAGGAGGATCGGTTCGGCCAGGACGGCGAGCATCGCGATCCCCAGGATCCCCAGGCCCACGAGGCCGTTCTTCTCCTTGCGGAACTCCTCCCAGAACTCCCGGAACCGGTATGTGACGTCCATCAGCTTCATGCCTTGCCCCCGATCTTGATACGGGGATCCAGGAACCCGTAGATGAGGTCCAGGAACACCAGTCCCGCCTGGTAGATACCGGTCGTCACGGCCAGGTTCGCCAGGAGAACCGGGATGTCGTTTTGCTGTATTGCGATCCAGTAGAGGTTCCCGAGGCCCGGCCAGGAGAAGATGCCCTCGAAGATTATGCTTCCCGAGATGGATGCCAGTAGGGAGAGCAGGGCCATGGTGACCAAAGGTGGCGCGGAGGTGCGCATGGTGTGGCCGAAGAGGACCTTGTTCTCCGGTATGCCACGGGCCCGGGCGCTCATGATGTAGTCCTCCTGCAGCACCCCCAGTACGATGTTCCGCACCACGAATCCCAGGCTCCAGAACCCGATCAGGAAGAGGGTGAGCATGGGAAGGACCATGTGCCAGAGGAGATCCAGGACCTTGCGTATCCCCCCCGGGGTGGGCACGGAGTGCAGGCCACCCGAGGGGAAGAGATTCACCCCGTAGACAAGGATCATGATCAGCATCATGCCGAGCCACCAGGAGGGCAGTCCGTAGACCACCATCGTTATGAAGCTTGTGGACTTGTCCAGGGGGCCGCCGGGCTTTTGGGCCTTTTTAAGGCCCAGCCATATGCCGAAGAATATCTCCAACACGATCGTAGTGGTGAACAGGAGCATGGAGCGGGGAAGTGCTTCCCCTATTATCTTGATGACTTCCCGCTCGCCCCGTTGGGTCTTGATGATCGTGGATTTTCCGAATTTGAAAGTTAGGGTGTCCAGTGCGCGGAAAACGACGCGTTCGGTCCAGGACCGATCCAGACGGTAGAGATGGTAGAGCTGTATCCGTCTTTCGATCTGCTTGAGCCGGAGCTGTTCCGCCTGCAGGTTCTTGAACCGCATGGATTCCTGGCGTACCTGCTCCTCGATCTGACCTTTCAGCGTGTTTTCCGCCACAGTGTTGAAGAGCAGGGAGAACGTGAATATAAGCAGGGCGTACATGACGACGCCCTTAAGGATTCGCTTGAGAGCGTACCACTTGTACATCGGGTCCACCTGTCCTTGGGGTCTCGCCTCGGAGCGGACCCCAAGTCCGTTCCGAGACGGGGCCGCGCCTGCGGGCGCGGCCCTTGAGTCTTGGTGCCGGTTAGAAAAGTACCAAGGAGGAGGGCTTCACGGAGGGAGCCTCGTCCTTGAGCTTGGACTCCACGACAAGGGTGTAGCTCCCGGGGGCCAAGGCCCCGAGGTCCGCTACGGGGATGACCGCCTGGAAGGCGCCGTCCTTGACGTACTTGGCCTCGTAAGGTTTCTCGCCCGCGGGGGTTATCAGGGTCACCGTTACCTTGGCGTCCTTGACGGCGGGCTTGGTCTGGTCGCTGGGATAGGTGTACTGGGATACCGCGACGTCGATGGTCGCATCCGCGGAGCGCTGGGCGTTGGCCGGGACGACCACGTTGTCGATCTGGGTGATGTCAACCGCGAAGTAGTTGTTCCAGTAATCCTTCTTGTAGGGATATCCCTTCCGGTAAGCCGTGAGCTCCATGTAGTTGGAGGCGGTGTCGATCTTTGAGAGAAGGAAGGGGCCGTTGGAAATGTAGGCGTGGCCGTAGGCGTCGATGAAGGCGATGGCCTTCTTGTACGCGTCTACGGCGTCGACGGGCTTCATGTAGTCCTTGATGTAGAGGGGAACGTACTTCTTGTCGGACATTTCCTGGAGCTTGGCCTTTATATCAGCTACGCAGGCGGGCACCGCAACGTCCACCTCCGTCATGGAGGGATCCTGGGTTATGGAGTAGACGGTCCCGCTGGCAGAGCCCTCCGTTACCAAGAGGGCTAAGGCCTCATTGACGGTCCAGGCCACCATGGTGGGATGTCCGGCGTTGCCGGCCTTGGGCGACAGCAGGCCGCCGTAAGCCACATGATTCTTCTCCATGGGCCAGTTGAAGTCGAAGTAGGTGGTGAAGGTCCCGTCCTTGTTGAACAGGACGCCCTTCACGACATCCACAGTCGGCTTGTAGGTGGAGGCGTAAGACTCTTCGTAATTGAGGTCGTCATCCCCGTCCTTGCTGGACCAATCGGTCCAGAAACCCAGGGCGTAGACGAAATCGGCTATGCCGATCTTGGTGCCGTCGTGCCAGGTGGAATCCATGATGGAATACTTGGCGCTGGAGTAGGATTTGACCCCTGGTCCTACCTTGACCCAGGTCTTGGCCGCGGGGTCGTACTTCAGGGCGTCCACGGGTACGTCGATAAGGCCCTCGGGCTTCCCGTCCCCTGTGGTGTCCGGGCCCACGTTGGTCTGTACGTCTTTGATGTCCCATTTTACGAGGTAGGGTGTGTCCGCGGCGGAATTGGGCGCTTCGAAGTACTCCCTCATGGTGAGTTCCTCGGAGATCATGTTGGCGTAGGTGTCCGAGAATCCGTCCACCCCGACGGGATCCCAGGCGCTCATGAACAGGCCGCCCTTGGCGGAGTACTGGGTGGCCCGGAGGACCTTCTCCCCCTTGTCATTGGGCTTCACGTCCGCAGTGATGAAGGTCCAGCCGTTGAAGCCGTCCCCGAGGCCGTAGGCCACGCGGTTCGTCACCCGCTCCTTGTTGATAACATAGTACTGCATCTGGGAACAGACCCATATCCGGACGGCCTCTTCCAGGCCCAACTCCTGGGCCTTGAGGTTGTCGTTCCAGTACTCGTCGGAAGTCAGGAACCAGCCGTTGTAGCTCTTCTGGGCGAGCTTGTCGATCTCTTCCTGCTGGTAGTTCCAGAAGCCCTCGGTGGCCCCGCCGGGCATGTAGCCGTAGTAGGGAGCGTACATCTGGGAGATGGAGACATCCCACCAGCATCGGGTGGCGCCGGCTCCCCAACCCTCGGTGTACATGGTCCACTCGTAGGCCGCGGGATCACCGCCGTACACCATGCGCCCCGCCTTGGAGCGGTCGTACTCCAGACGTTCGACCTTGATGCCCGCCTTCTCTATCTGGTCCGCCACGTAGCGGCCCGCAGGAAGACGCCCTTTGGGATCGTCCACCCGGATTATGAATTTGACGGTTACGGGCTCGCCCTTATAGGTCCACCACTGTCCGGCCTTCTTGAGCTTGCCGGCGTTCTCCGGGAGCTTGGCAGCCGCTTCCATGGCGGCCGAGATGTCCGCCAGAGCCTTCTTCTCGTCTCCCCGCTCGGTCATGCCCATCTTGGTCGCGATGATGTTGTACTTGTAGGTCCCGGGCTGTCCGGGCGTCATGGAGGTGAATGCCGGCTCTCCGCCGCCCAGGAGAATCTCGTCCACGATTTTCTTGCGGTCGATAAGCCAGTTAAGGGCGTAGCGCACATCGCGGATGGCCAGGGGATTGAAGTATTCCTTGCCCGCGGCGGTCTTCCAGACGTAGGGCGCCTGGTTCGGGATGGGGTTCATCACATAGGACCAGGATCCCGAAGGAACCGGGTAGACGGAGAGCTTGTCCCGGTCCGCCTGGGACAGGCCGCTGAATACGGATGCGTCCATGCCGTAGGCGAAGATGTCCGTCTTGCCCTCCACCGTGTCCTTAAGGGCGATGGACTCGTCCATCCGGACGTCGAAAATCAGCTTGTCCACCAGGGGGCCGGTATCCCCCTTGGAGACGCCTGCGGAGGCTCCGCCGCCGCAGGCGGCCAAGGAAATTACAGCCGCCGCGATTAGGGAGAGTGTGAGCAGAGTGACAACGTTTCTTCTCATCAGATGATCCTCCCGAAATATTTCAAGCTAGGATTTCCACAGTATGGTACACCAAGTCGTAGTTGTAAAGAATCTTCGGGCCGGATTTTTTCAATCGTTCTTGAAGATATTCCTTGATACTATTGAGAGATACGTTTGAAGCGGCATGTCCGGTCGAGGATGCTCCGGGAGGGGCCGGGCCCGGGTTCCCCCGGGTCCGGCGTCAGTACTTGAACTCGCTTTCGCCGATGAACTCGCGGAGTATCGAGTTGCCCGGGACGAATTGCGCCGGAATCGGCGAAAAATTGGAAAGGAACGACAGAAGCCGCGAGGCCTCCGCGTACTCCGGGTCGGTCGGCTTCACGGAGCGCAGCACGGGCTCCGCGTAGATCTTCAGCACTCCCAGTTCGTAGTCCAGGGCCGAATTGAACGCCGCGTCCGCGGAGTTCTGGAACGGGAAAATGTGCTTCCTCTCTCCCCTCTGGACGGAAGCCCACATCTTCAGGGTGT
>QKIM01000631.1 GCA_003249585.1 Deltaproteobacteria bacterium | reverse complement strand
CTGGGTCACTAGGACCAGCCACCGAGAGGGGGCCAGGAGAGATCCTGGCCCCTTTCTCTTTTGGGATCAGCCCGGCTTTGACCGGGAACAGTAAGTGCTCTACGCACGGAAAGGAAATCCCATGTCAGATGACAACCGGGCCGTCAACACGGCCCTCACCGCGGAGGAGGACGCGGCGTTCGCGTTCGCCCTCTCGCGGTGGACCTGGGGCAAGGCGCCCGTGGCCTTGTTCCTGTCCATCATCCTCACCCTGTGGCGCAACGCCTGGGAGAAGTCCCAGGAGAGCGGCGTCGAGGTGAACGAGCCGGCCTATGCCTTCCATGGCACGGACCGGAGCGTGACGCTCGACACCTTCGCCTACAACAGGGTCGTGGATGCCATCCCGTTGCTGTCCAAGCACGAGCGCGAGGCCTTGAAGAAGGTCCCCGTGTCCCGTCGCTTGGTGGCCGAGGTGCGCGGGAGTGAGATCCTCCTCCGAGGTGGAACCGAGTACGTGAACGAGCGCTTCAAGGCGCTCATCGCGAAGTGCGTCCCCAGCCCGATCACCCGTCGTAAGCCCGACCAAGCCTATGACGAGAAGGGCCGGCCCATCCTCCAGCGTCAGCTGCCTCTCATCCGTGAGGGCGAGCCCCTGGTGGATACCAAGGGCCGTCTGGTGATCGCCATCCGTACGTCCGACCGTAAGGGCAATGCCTCTCCTCAGCCCAAGACCCATCCGGCGTGGATCCTGCTCCACACGGGTGAGGGCTTCTGGGTGTCCGAGAAGTGGCTGCGTCTGCATGGCCTGATCTACGAGAAGTCGTGGTGGGGCGAGGTCTACGACGAGCAGTCCGGTGCGAACCGGCCTCGGCCGAAGACCTGGCGGGAGATCCTGTATCACCCGTGCCTCATGACGCAGGCGGAGCTCAACGAGCTCAGGGCCATCATGCTCATCTCGACCATCGCGGAAGAGCACGGCATGGTGAAGTCGGCGGCGCTCACCGTTCGCAAGGACGGGAGCATCGAGACTGGGGTGCAGGGCTTCGGCCCGAAGAGCACGGATGCAAGGGATCTGTACCAGGAGTTGCACGACAAGGACTCCGACGACACCCGTACCATGGCCAAGGCGATGCTGGAGCAGAAGAGGACCAACACTCTTCCGTGGATGATCGCCGACTACGATGGCCCCACCAGCCGTCGTAGGGATTTGGACATGTTCAGCCTGGGGTTGCACCCGGGCTATCACGGCGTGAAGCCTCTCCCGAAGCCGGATCTGATCCGGAACACGGAGATGGACAGCCTTGGTTACCGAATCGGGTCGGACGCCCTCCTCGCTCACGAGCGGGAGGACGGTGCCATCATGTTGCTTCGCGAGAAGAACGTGTTGGACCTGCCCGGTGAGGTCGGCAAGACCTTCATCCCTCGGGACAACCCCACCCGGCTGCGCTGCGTGCGTAAGCTGGAGGAGTACGTCAGGAAGAACGGCTCGGTCGGCAAGTACATTCGCTACGGCGAGAGTGTGCCGGCCAGGTACGTGACCGAGTACTACTCCACGGGGCTCCCGAAGCGCATCGACCGTTCTATCCGTGAGGAACTGGACGGCATGATCCGTGGTCTCATCGAGGCGGGTCAGTTCACGTTCACTCTCCACCGTCGTGCGGACGAACACGCGGGAAGCAGGGTGCACCGTTGCCACAGGGCATCGTGTCCCCGGGACGAGCACGCGTTCAATGACAAGGGTTATGCCCACGTCTGCGGCGCGTCCGGGCAGGAGTACTGGATGGTCAAGGCCATGCTGGTGCTCGACCTGAAGTACTTCCCGTTCCTCGAGTTCGCACAGGATGTCGACAAGCTGGTTGTCGATGTCTACGGGCCCTTCGTGGGCGAGCTCATGCAGTTCGCGCCGGAGGGTTTCGTGCAGCGTGTGCCTGCTGGGAAGGTCATGGACCGACCCATGCACATGTCGCCCGAGCCCACTGTTGGCTTCGGGGGGACGCCCTACGAGTCGGTCATCGTGCCGACCGGGGCTGATCCCCGGACTCAAGCCATCATGGAGCTGCAGGCGCGGCAGGATGCGCGCGGAAAGCTGAACGCACTCAAGGCTCGCCTTCGGGAGGGCCTGGTGCGTCGCGGCTGGATGCGCCGTCCGTGCAACAGGCTGGGTGTGGTGAAGCCCACGTACACGGCAGCCGACTACAAGGTCGACTAGCACGTACCACCGAGAAGGCTGGGGGAGCAATCCCCCAGCCTTTCTCATTTGGGATCTTCATCCCGGAAAGGAGAACAGACATGATTCTGTTCAACTCCAAGTCTGCTACCTACAAGTGGCTCTCCAACATGTTCGCCTGCGACGTGCCAGGGTCGGGCGGCAGGATCTGGGGCTCCTCGGAGCACCTGTTCCAGGCCTGCAAGACCACGGACAAGCGCGAACGGGATCGCATCCATGCTGCACGCAATGGGTTCGAGGCCAAGAAGCGCGGTCGCTACGTCACCCTCCGTCCCGACTGGGACCAGAAGAAGCTGGGCTTCATGAAGGCGGTGGTGCGGCAGAAGTTCACCCACAACCCGGAGCTCAAGGAGAAGCTCCTGGCCACGGGTGAGGAGGAGCTCGTCGAGTACGCGCCCTGGGGCGATCGCTTCTGGGGCGTGGACAGCGAGGGCCACGGCAAGAACCACATGGGGAAGATCCTCATGGAGCTGCGCGCAGAGCTGCGCCAGTAGGCGAAGACGGAGATTGCCCGGGGGAGACCCCGGGCTTTCTCTTTTGGGAGTCATACACTCCGCTACCCCCGCGCTGTCGCGCAGGCCCGTGATGCTGGGCTGGTGCCCCGCTACCCTCTCCCGCTGGCGCGGGGTTGGGTTGGTGGGCGCTGACGCGCAGGGGTTGCAATCCATTGCGGGCTTCACTCCCTCATTGGAGGTATCGCATGGCCGTGGTGAGCGTAATCGTCCGCGGGGTGGAGTACTGCATCCCGCAGGAGATCTGGAGCGTGGCTTGTGAGACGTTCCGTCAGCAGTACGCGAAGGGCGCTGACGTGCCGACGCTGGCGCGTCGCATCGCGCAGGAGTTGATGCCTGTGTCGTCCGAGGATCCGTTCGGCGAGGAGCGACTGCGTCGCTGCCTGTTGAGCCACTTCGGGCGGAGGGGTGGGAAGCGTCGGGTTTCCCTCCCCAAGCAGGAGCAGCAGTTGCTCCTGTTCTAGGAGGTGTGCCGTGCTGAAGAGCATCGGTCAGTGCGCCCTCCTGGTCTTCGCGGCCATCGGTGTGATCTTCGTGCTCTGCTGGGGCACGGAGGTGACCACCGATCGGCCCGATGGCTGGGTGGGTCAGCAGGTCTCCATCCATCAGCAGCAGTACCGCATCGAGAACGCCATGGTGATCGGCGACGGTTACCAGGTGGTCCTGAAGAGGATGCCGTGAGCATCACGCGGATGCTGCAGAACTGGGTGGATGCCGGGTTTTCCTCCCTGTGGGGGTTGGCGATCCCGGCCTTCTTCGTGCTGGTGGCGATGCTGCCTGGCTCGAAGCAGACGGAGGAGTGAGTTCTCTTCCGGGTTTTCCTCCCCACATGCCCACGTCATCACACATCCGTGTCGTGGGTTGAATGAGTCCAGGATGTGGAGGCTGCCATGAGCGAGAGCGAGAAGAAGAGCGAGAAGCCGGGCGTGCTGGCTTCGATCGGCAAGGGTGCCGACAAGGTCGCGGGCGACATCGTCCTCGGCGGAATCGGCCAGGGCGCGTTCTACCTGCACCAGATCCCCGGGGTCAAGCAGGCGACGCGCTACATCGGCGAGAACGTGCGCGACGGCTGGAACGCCGCGGACGCCCGCCACCAGAAGGGCATCGCCCTGCGCCTGATCCAGGACCTGGTGTCCCGCAAGGAGACGCCGACCGCCGACGAGATCCACGAGGCCTGCGTGAAGGCCGGCGTGTCCGAGGCGAACCTGGCCGAGGTGAAGAAGGCGGCCCACATCGCCGTGGCCGGCAAGGCCGCGGCGATGACCGCCGTGAAGGGGTCGAAGGCGAAGGAGACGACGCCCACGGCCCCGTCCGTCCCGCTGCCGGAGATCACCGGCACGTTGGCCCCCGGCGTCGCGTAGGCGCTGGGACCAACCCACTCCTTTCCGTGATCCCATGCCCCGCCTCGGAGAGATCCGGGGCGGGGCAACTTGCGTGATCCAGGTGAACGAGTGATTCGGGTCTCGTTCCCCTGTGTACACGTCAGCGTCGTACGCGCTGAAACTCCCACCCGAAGACTCATGGAGGGCATAGCCCTATGGACAAGAAGTCCACCCCCGCCTCCGTCTCGATGGAGGCACTGCTCGCCGAGCGTGGCGAGACCGCGAAGACCCGGTCCGAGCGGTTCCTGGTCCGTCTCCCGCACCCGCAGGAGAAGGCCATCGCGGCCCTGCTCGACTCCCTGGAGTCGGGCGAGGTCGAGAACGCGACGGAGGTCCTCGCGGACATCCGCCGCCGGCTCACCAGCGACGGCATCTTCGTGTCGTTCAGCACCACCAAGCTGGACTACGACACGGGACGCGTCACGGACGAGCGCATCCTGAAGGACGGCAAGGAGGTCGTCGCCGACTCGGTGTTCATGCTGTACCTGCAGCAGCCCGATCCGAGCGCCGACCTGCAGGGCCAGGTCTACAAGTCCTTCGGCCCCCGCACCGGCAAGAACAAGCGCGGCTGGAACGACCACTTCCTGAACGTGGTCAACCCCCAGTACCGCGCGGCCATCGGCAAGCCCGACGGCGCTCCGGCCGGTTCCGACGCCATCCCCGATGGCGACGAGGACGTGCTCCCCTCGTAGGGAGGCGGAACTCACGGGACTCAGTCCCTCCTTGCCCCGCCTGGGAGAGATCCCAGGCGGGGCATCTCTGGTGACCCCAGTGCCTGACGAAGGGAGACTCGTATGGCACAGCACAACCAGAGCGGCTTCAGTGCCGCGGGAGCCTTGGCGGTCGTGATCGCGATCGTCTGGTTCAGTGGGCTCGCCCACATCATGGGTGGCATCATCGCCGGCGCGTTGCTCGTGCTCGGCCTGATGATGACCATCGAGCGGATCCCTGGCTTCTGGCGGTTCGCCGTCACCGGTCCGGGGACCCTGATCGTGCTCTTCGGCACCGGCTACCTGTCCCACGTGATGATCGGGACGGGAACGGCGATGGGCATGATCGCCCTGGTCACCAGCCTGATCGGCAAGGTGGCCCTGATCGACCACCAGCGGCGGCTCAGGGGTCTGGCCTAGCGCCAGGCCCCCGGGCCCCACCCCCACCGGGGGTGAGCTCGCGAGCGGTGGCAGCCGAAGCGATCGAACGACGGATACCGGGAAACGAGGTTTCCCGAGTATCGGGGTGGTCGGTGTTCTAGGGCTCCGCGTCTCCCACGAAGAGTCCGACGGATACCGGCCACCCCTGTGTCGTGGCGTTAGGGCCTATGTTGCGCCATACTCACGGCAAGGTAGGGCGCCAATGGGCCCACGGTTGTTAGCAACTCTGTAACGCAATGGGTTGCAATCCCGGCGGGGTGGGGACCCCCTAGCGCAAAGGTGGAAGCCCGGATGCGCGTGGGTACGTATCCCCCCCAACGGCACCAGGGGGTTTGATACCTGGGCTCCTGAAGGAGGGGGCCATGGATCCTGCGGATCCAGGCCTTCGATCTCTGGGGCTACGGGCTTCTTTCCCCACCGCCCACACTGAAAGTTCCCTCGTCTCTCCGGGAATCTCCTGCTCTTGGGTTCTTGCTCTCTGGAGTAGACCCTGGCGGGTCCCG
>QKIM01000392.1 GCA_003249585.1 Deltaproteobacteria bacterium | reverse complement strand
AGGACCCCGCCCTTGACCCGGGAGATGTCGGCGTCCACGAGATCAGCCAGGTTGAGGGTCCCCGTGAAGTACCAGGCGAAGATGATCCCGAGGAGCAGGAGCCCCGAGATGATGCCCGTGGCGATCATGTACTTGAAGCCCGCCGAGAGGGCCCGCACGTCACGCATCAGGAGGATGAGGCCCGCGATGCTGATGCCCGTGATCTCCATGAACACGAAGAGGTTGAAGATGTCTCCCGTGAGGACCATGCCGTTCATGCCCATGACGGCGATGAGGAGCACGGCCATGGCCGCGTACCCAGCCTGCATGAGCTCCCGCATGAGGTAGAGCGCCGACATGAGCCCCATGACGGAGACCAGGAGCGTGAAGAAGGCCTCGTTGGGTGACATCTGGAGCACGATGACGAAGGGGGAGACGCCGCCGGCGGTGGTGAACACCCTGGGAGCGGCGCCGCCCATGAAGGCCAGCAGCCAGGAGAGGGAGATGAGCGACATGGCCGCAAGAGCCAGGAGGGTGAGCCCGTAGGCGAAGCCCTTGCCCAGCTTCCCCGCGATCCCCAGGGAGAAGCCAGTGGCGAGCGCTATGGCGATGATATAGATAGGTTCTACCATTTCAGATCCTCGAAACTTTCGATCTCAAGGGTTTTGCGTTTCTCGTAGAGCTTCAGGGCAAAGGTCAGCATGAGCGCCGTGATGGCGACCCCGATGACGATGGCCGTGAGCACGAGGGCCTGGGGGACGGGGTCCACGATGCGGTTCACGGCCTGTCCCTTGGAGACGGCCTCGTCGAGGATGGGGGCCGTGCGTCCGCGCAGATAGGCGATGGAGACCAGCACCACATGGAGCCCCGTGTCAAAGACGGAGAAGCCGATGATGATCCTGAAGATGTTCCTCTGGGAGGCGATCCCCCAGAGGCCCGTCAAGACGAGGAGAAGGCCCGTGGCCAAGGCGACGTATTCCATTATTCGTCCTCCTTTGCGTCCTTGAGCTTGTAGAGGATGGCCGAGAGCTCGGCCCCCACCTTGAGCCCGATGAGGGAGTAGATGACGGGGATGGCCCCGGCGGAGAAGATGGTCCCGAAGCGGCCCGTGGGCAGGATGCGGTTGTCCAGGAAGCCCGCGGCCAGGAAGATTCCGGCGATGCCGATCCCCACGTAGGCGACACCGCTCACGGACTCGACCAGGCTGATGATGGTCTTGCCCCTTGAGGCCGTAGGCGTGGCGAGGAAGAGCAGGAGGGTGCCCGAGGCGATGATGGCGCCGCCCTGGAAGCCGCCGCCGGGCGAGAGGTGGCCTCCCACGAAGACGTAGGCGCCAAACAGGAAGATGATGGGCACCAGGAAGGCGGTGCTCGTGTGGAGGAGCTCGCTGGTCTCCCGGAAGCCCTCGGCCTTGAGTTCACGCTGGGTGCGGCTCTTCAGGAAGAAGCCGATGATGGAGGCCACGCTGAAGAGGATGGTGACCTCTCCCAGGGTGTCGAGCCCGCGGTAGGTGACCACCACGGAGGTGACCAGGTTGGCGGAGCCCAGCTCATCGGGCCCCTTCTGGGCATAATACCGGGAGGTCCTGGGCAGGGTCTCCTGGTGCCTGTAGCTCTTGAAGAGCCCCCAGAGCATGAAGGCGATCCCGGCCAGGGCGATGAGTGCGAATATCTTCTTAACCATTTTCCCCTCCTCTCATGCGCCGCAGCACGTAGAAGAACATCACCGTGGAGAGCCCCGAGCCGATGGCCGCTTCGGTCATGGCCACGTCGGGGGCCGCGAGGATGAGGTACAGGATGGAGGCCAGCAGGCTGACCAGCCCGGCGGCGATGACGGTCACGGCCAGGCTCTTGTGGTAGAGGGCCATGATGGCGCTGCCCAGCATGACCGCGCAGATGACGATGGTGAGGACCCAGAAGTAGATCATTGCACACCCTCCTTGGCGCGGTGCTCGGCGAGCTTGTCCGTGACGCTGCGATCAGCCAGGGGCACACCGGCGAAGTGGGCGGCCCGGGCCAGCACGTGGGAGGAGACGGGGTTGGTGAGGACGATAAAGAGCACCAGTATGATGAGCTTGGTGGCCATGCTCGGCGTCGCGATACCGATGCCCCCGAGGAACATGATGGTGCCGAAGGTCGTGGCCTTGGTGCCCGTCTGCATGCGGTTGTACACATCGGGCATGCGGATCAGGCCGATGGAGGCCAGGAGCAGAAAGAGCGCCCCGAGGATGGAGACGGCGCCGCCGATGATATGGAGGATGCCCATTACAGCCCCCTTTCCAGGTAACGCGCCACGACGATGACCCCCAGGAAGCTCAGGAGGCCGTAAACGATGGCGGCGTCGAGGTAGATGATCCGCCCCGCCACATGGGCGATTAGGGAGATCACGGAGATGGTGATGATGGTCAGGACGTCGAAGGCCACCACCCGGTCCGGCAGGGTCGGCCCGACGACGAAGCGGATGAGGCCGAGGAGCCCCGCCAGGATGGCGATGGAGCCGGCGATGAGGAAGAGCAGGTCACCCATAAAACACCTCCAGATACTTCTCGAATCCCTTCACGATCTTCTCAGAGGCTGCGTCCACGTCGGTGGAGGAGACGTCGATCCAGTGGATGAAGAGATGGTCGTCCTGGATCTCCACCGTGAGGGTGCCCGGGGTGAGGGTGATGGAGTTGGCCAGGAGCAGCCTCCCCATGGGGGACTTGAGCTTCGTCTTCACCATCACGATGCCGGGGTTGATGTTGAGCCGCGGGGAGACGACGCGCAGCGCCACGTCGAGGTTGGACTTGAGCAGCTCGAAGAGGAAGACCCAGAAGTAGACGAAGAGCATGAGCAGCGCATAGGGTCTCACCTTGAGGGTGGTGAGAGCCTTGGGCTGGCGCACGAAGAGCAGCGTGATGAGCACCGCGAGGGCCCCGCCCACGATGAGCACGTCGCTGCGGAACGTGCCGCCCAGGAGCAGCCACGTTCCGAACAGGATCAGGACGGACAGGATGAAGTTTTTGATTCCCATTGGTGATCTCCTGAACAGGGGTTATTTGTCCCTGATGTCTTCGAGAAAGGGCTTCATGCTGGTCTCGAGCCGCTCACGGATGAGCTCCCGCACCAGCGAGCAGGCGTCCACGAGGCTCTTGGCCTTGAGGACCGCCAGGGAATGGCGTCCCTCTGGGATGATGTCGATGATCCCCGCGTTCTTCAGGATGGCCAGATGCTGGGAGAGGTTGGCCTTGGAGATGTCGAGCTCCGCGCGGATCTCAGAGAGGTAGCGGGGCTCTCCCCCCTTCAGACTGTAGATGATGCCCAGACGAATGTTGTTGGCCAGAACCTTGAACAGTTCCACCTGGAGCGTGATGATTTGCTGGAAAGCGTCCGACGAAATATCCACGAGTATCCTCCGAAAAAACGACGTGTACAGCTTGTAGTTTATAAGACAACAAGTTTATAAGTTCTCGTGTTGCTAAACTATCGTCAGTTTAGCCCCCTGTCAACAGTGATTTGCATTTTTTTTCACGCTTTTTGCATTCCAGCGTTATCACTAGCATTTTAACAAACAGCGCCTGGGACCAAAAGTGTTCCTTCCAGGGGCAGCGGAAGAAAAATCTTTGTTTCTCTTTATTATTTTCAGCAAATATAGGCGAGAGCGGACACGCTGTCAACCATCAATTTTGGCGCCCCGGACTGCGGTGAATTCTGGCATATTCAGCGTGGAGGAATCCGTGCGCTGGTCCGACAAACCCTACCACTCCCTGTCCCATGAGCTGCGCGAACGCTTCGGCCGCAAGGTTGTCAAGCTCTCCCTGGACGGGGGTTTCACCTGCCCCAATCGGGACGGGACCGTTGGGATCGGGGGGTGCCTGTTCTGCTCGGAGCTGGGCGCCGGTGAATTCGCCGGGCACCGGGGAGATCCCATCGGGCACCAGCTGCGTTCGCAGATCTCCCTGCTCACTCCGAAGTGGCCCGACGCCGCCTACATCGCCTACTTCCAGAGCTTCTCGGGCACCTACGCACCGGCGGAGGTCCTGCAGGAACGCTACGCCGCCGCGCTGGCCCACCCCGACGTGGTGGGGCTCGCCGTGGCCACCCGCCCCGACGCCCTCTCCGAGGAGGCCCTGGACGTCCTCACCCGGTTCTCCCGCACCACCTTTGTGTGGGTGGAGTTGGGACTGCAGACCATTCACGCGCCCGGCGCCGCCCTCCTGCGCCGGGGCTGCGACCTCACGGTCTTCGATGATGCCGTCGGGCGCCTTGCACAGGCTGGGATCCCCGTGGTGGCCCATACCATCCTGGGCATCCCAGGGGAGACCCGGGAGGCGATCCTCGAGACCATGGCCCACCTGGCCAGGATGAAGATCTGGGGCGTCAAGCTCCACCAGCTGTATGTCCAGGAGGGGACCGATCTCGCCACCCTCTATGGCAGGCACCCCTTCCCCCTCGCTTCACCAGAGGAGTACATCGAGCTGGTCATCGACTGCCTGGAGCGTCTCCCCGGGGGGACGGTCGTCCACCGGCTCACGGGCGACGGTCCGGCGGATACCCTCGTCGCCCCATGGTGGATCCGCGACAAGCGGGCCGTGCTCAACGGCCTTCTGAGACGCATGCGCGAACGGGGCACCTGGCAGGGCCGCCTCTGTCATCAAATTGAGCGCATAGGTTGAACTGGCCCTACTGCCTGCTCTCGTAAGCGGCATGCCCGATGAGGACACGGGATCAATTGAATGGGGTGAGGAGGATCCCCTTGAGGGTCATGCCCTGACGAGCCTCTGCATCGGCTCGCGAGGTCTTTTGTCCAGGATAGGCGAGCTTCCAGAGGATGTTCTTGTAATCGACGATGAGCCCCCTGTCGGAAGTCCGCAGCAGCGCACGGCCGAAATCACCCTGAACCTTGAGTATCAGCTGCTCGCGTTCCAAATCCATCACCATAAGCCCCTCGCCGTGGGCGTTGCACAGCAGCTCCTTCCCCTCGGCCGTCACCCGACAGTTGCGAGCCAGTTTCAGCGGGATGTCAAAACCGGCCTGGATCTCGAGTGTCTTCGGGCTGATCCACACAAGCCGCGACATCGCACCACCCACGAGGAGCCGTTGCTCTTTGCGGTGCATCGTGATGGTCATGACGGCCTTGGTAGGGAGTTTTGGACTGTATTCGAGCTGTCCCGAGGTCATGGAGTACCGGCAGAACATCCCCTCGAGCCCACCGATGAAGAGCCGGTCTCCCTTTGCGGTGAAGGCGAACACCACCGGGATGGCCCGCAGCGATACTTTTTTCAGGAGCGCACGGGTCTTGAGATCGAAGAGATAAATGGTTCGGCTGGAATCCCCCACCACCAGGCGCTGCCCGTCGGGGGAGATGGCGAGCTCCGTGATCCGCTCGGGGAAGGTGTGCACCAGCACCCCCTCATCGGGAACCGCAAGATCGTAACAGCGCACCGTGTTGTCCCAAGAGGCCGCGCAGAGCCACTTGCCGTCCGGGGTGAACGCGATGTTATCCACCACGAATTTCTGCCCGCTGAGGACCCTCACCATGGTGCCACTGGAGGCTCTCCACAGATATATCTCGCGCCCCACACCGGCCGAAGCCACCAATCCATCCCTTGAAATTTTCACGTCGTAGATGTCTCCGCGATGCCTCGCGAACCGCACCGGGGCCTTTCGTATGCGGGTCCACCTGCTCATCTGCCCGTTCTTGGCGAGCAGATACAGCTCGTCGTTCCCCCGGGAGAGGAGAATATGGGTGATGGGCTCGCTGGACACACGAATCACCTCCAGAACCTTGCCCGTCGGGATATCCCACATCTCGACGGT